>DOHC01000109.1 GCA_003535475.1 Nitrospiraceae bacterium | reverse complement strand
CCGCCTTTATCTTAGCTGCCGCACTTACTCCGACGCCTGACGTTTTTAATCAGACCCTGATGGCTGTTCCTATCATTATCCTTTACGAAGTAGGTATCCTTGTATCAAGGATATTTATGAGGAAGAAGACAGCAGATGCCAGTTAGCAGCATAAGAGGGAAAAGCCTTAAGGCTGTGGCGTATGATATAGCAGACGGCTATGTGACGGTTAATCCGTTGTTTCTCAAACCGCTTGATATCGACTCTCTTACAGGACTATATCATGAGATAATACAAGTGCAGATAGCTATCAGGGGAGAGAAGATTATTTTCAGTGATTCGCCGTCTGTCAGGATGAGGAATGTAAGGCTGCAAAGACTGTATTCCTCATTGATGATAATCAAGAACTTTGCGAGAGAACGAAGGATAGTGATGGTGTAGCATGGAATTGCTTGATGACATAAAAGCGGCAAAAGAGATAATCCAGGCGCTTCTTAAGGCCAAGAAGACGTTCAGAATGTATCCTGAGACGAATCCGATGTATGCCAAGACTATTGAGGATACTAATGCAAAGTTCAGAAATTTTTTTGATTACAGAGACGAATTGACATTCAAGATAAAGCAGAATGAGATATTCTGTGATTCTGAGCAGATATATTCCAACCCCCAGAAAGAAGACAATATCGCGCTTTTTTTCTTTAAGGACGGCTTGAGAGAAATAACTTTCAAGAAGGGATTTTCCGTAAAGGAACTTGAGGATTTCCTGAAAATTCTTACGGTTGATTATGACAGGGAAGTCCTTGACGATGACGTAGTGACGCTTCTGTGGGAGAGGGATTTCCAGAACGTGAGGTATGTTGTTGACGAGGCGTTTCTTACCGAAGAAGATGATTATGAGAGCGCAGCGGTAAGGGAGGTAAAAGAGAAGGGATCGGATTCGGATGAACTGACAAGGGCATACGAGGATTCATTTAACGAAGAAGCCGTTAAAGATGCAGTGATAGTCCCTCTGACGGATAAGGACCTCCACATTGTTGTGAAAGAGATCGAGAAAGATGCTCATGACAAAACAGGCAAGCTTATCACAATTATTTTCGAAATGCTTTATCAAGCTGAGAATAAAAGCGAATATGAAGATGTGGGGCACTTCCTGAACAGCATTGTAGAGTTTTCAATAACACACGGCGATCTGGAGGCAGCGCTGCATATTCTCAGGAAAACGAGAGAGGTTATCGATACCCAGTCTATTGCCGATGACGCCAAGAAAAATCTGAATATGGTTTTTTCTTTTCTGGGATTTGACGCCACAATAAAGCTGCTTGGTGAATTGCTCGACAGCGGAGTTGAGATAGACGAAAAGATCTGGGATGAATATGTGGCATTTCTTGATAAGAATGCTATTCAGCCGTTCATAACAATGCTGGGGGAACTCAAGAGTATTCCCGCAAGAAAAAATGTTATTAATGCCTTAATATCGTTAGGAAGAAAAGACATACAGAGCCTTGCAAAGGGGCTGTATGATTCGAGGTGGTATGTCGTCAGGAATATTATCTATATACTTGGAAAGTTAGGAGACAAGGCATCCGTTGATTATCTCCTTAAGACAGTAAATCACAGCGATATAAGGGTCAGAAAGGAGGGGATAAAGGCTCTTGGGGAACTTGGCGCCCCGGGAGTGTTCCCGGCGTTAAGGGAATGTTTTAACGACCCCGAGGTTCAGATAAGGACTGCTGCGGCAAGGGCACTGGGCAATATCCGTTCAACAACCGCTAAAAGCATAATACTTCAGAGGATGACAGATGCGGCTTTCGTAAAGACTGATTTTAGCGAAAAAAAGGAATTTTACGAGGTTCTTTCAAAGTGGAAAGATAATGACGTAATGGAATTCTTGATGAAAACCCTGAAGAAGAAATCTTTTTTTAAGAGGGCATTAAATGACGAAAGCAGGGCATGCGCAGCATACTGCATTGGATTGATTGGAAACAAGGACGTGCTGCCGTTGCTGAATACGGTAAAGGAATCAAAAAATAAGCTCCTCAGAGAATACGTCTATTCTGCAATTAAAAGGATAGAGTATGGCCGGTAGCGAAGGCAAAGGAGAGATTTTTACAGAGCCGAAAGACATAGTAAACCAGCTCGCGGTTATTATAAGGACTGCTGCTATTCATGATCCCGGCAATATTGCCGTGACTACAGCGATAGATAAGTTTATCACGATTATAAACCCCTTAATTTTATCTGAAAGAGAATTGGTTCTTGAACTCGGGGGCGAGTTTTTCTACCTGAATGAAGCAAGGATAAGATACTCTTTGGAATATCTTCCTAATTTTGATTTTCTCGTGCGGGAATTTAAGAAGAGAGTATTGGGCAGTATTGTATTCAGAGACTCCTTAAAATCTGAGGATATGCAGAGCTTTTTAAGGGCATTCATAGCTTCAGCTTCCTCTCTGGAGTCTTTTGAGGCGCTTGCAGAAAAGATTGCGCATGTCGGCAGTTTAGGAGTCGGCAGGCTAAGGAAGATAAGAGATGAGGAAAAAACCGAGGACAGTTCTGATGTCAGGAAAATGGTAAAGAAATCATATTTTAACGCGGTTTCATATACGAGAGGCGTTGTAAGCAAGATCAAATCAGGTGAAAAGGTAAACATAAAAAAGGCGAAGAGAGTAGTAGAGTCTATGGTAGACCTAATACTTGAAGAAGAGCAGCTGCTCCTTGGCATGACTGCTATTAAAGATTATGATGAGTATACATATCACCATTCTGTTAATGTAAGCATACTCGCTGTGGCGCTTGCGCAGAGACTCGGCCTGAGCAAGAGGGCTCTGACAGAACTTGGCCTTGTTGCGCTGTTTCATGATATAGGCAAAATAGAAATACCTATCAAGGTGTTGAATAAACCGACCAGTTTTACCGATGATGAATGGCACATGGTGCAAAAACACCCATTCTGGGGCGTGAGGGCTATACTGAAAATGAGGGGTATCGATGCTACAGTAGCAAGGGCAGCTATTGTTGCATTTGAGCATCACATGTACCATGACCTTTCAGGGTATCCTAAAACAAAGGAGTCGTTTGAATTGGATTTCTATTCAAAGATTATAAGCTTAGCTGACCAGTATGACGGGATGACATCAGCGCGTGTGTATTCAAGAATCCCAATGCCTCCTGACAGAGCGCTGAGCATTATGATGGAGAGGGCAGGGACGCAGCTTGATCCAATTCTCTTTAAATTTTTCATTAATATGATAGGTGTATTTCCTGTAGGGACTCTCGTTATGCTTGATACAAGAGAACTCGGACTCGTCTATCAGAGCGATACTGTTTTTTTAGACAGGCCCAAGGTTCTTGTTATCATTAACAGCAAAGGAGAAAGGGGAGAGGGGTATATTGTTGATCTCACAGAAAAAGCCCCTGATGAAAAATTCCTGAGAACTATTGTTAAGACAATGGACCCTAATAAATACAGGATTAATCTCGCCGAATATTTGCTCTGAAAAGGGAAAGGGAAGGTGTTTGCTGTAACACGGCAAGATTATGAGAAGAGACATCTGGGTTTTTCTTTTTGCTATCGGCATTATCCTTTTTGGCTGGCCTATCATAGGCATATTCAAATACAATCTGCCAGTCTATCTTTTTCTGATCTGGATTATTTATATCGCGCTTATTTTTTTAACCACAATTTTTACGCAAGAGGAGGACGAAAGGGACTAATTGTTTTCTACATGGCTGTTATTTCTAATTATATTTTCTTATCTTATGCTGCTTTTCTTTGTTGCCTATCATGCAGAAAAGAAAGAGCAAAAAGGCCGCAGTCTGGTTTCCAATCCATATGTCTATTCACTGTCGCTTGCGGTATATTGCACATCATGGACATTTTACGGGAGCGTCGGAAAGGCTGCCAATACCGGCCTGAATTTTCTCACTATTTATATAGGCCCTACAATAATGGCAGCGCTCTGGTGGGTTGTTCTGAGGAAGATAGTCTATATATCAAAGGAAAACAGGATTACTACCATATCAGATTTCATAGCATCAAGATATGGCAAGTCTCTGTTCCTTTCCTCGCTTGTGACAATCGTTGCAGTTGTCGGGATAACTCCTTATCTTGGCCTTCAGCTTAAAGCTATAATGACGACTTTCTCCATCCTGTCGGGAAGGCCCGAGGGCAGCCATTTTGCCGGATGGTCCATTGCCTTGATGCTTGGTGTCTTTGCAATAATATTCGGGGCAAGGCGGCTTGATGCATCTGAGAGGCATGGAGGGCTTATTTTTGCCATAGCATTTGAATCAGCTATAAAGCTTATCGCTTTTATAGGTGTCGGCATATTTGTGACATACGGAATATTTAACGGTTTTGGCGACATATTCAGCCGGATAGAAAATTCTCCTCATGTATATACAATGCTGCTTGGAGAGGGCTCCCGTGTCAGTTTTCTTGAATGGACATCCCTTACTTTTCTTTCCATGATGGCTATAATGTTTTTGCCAAGGCAGTTCCATGTTGCGGTTGTTGAAAATTCTTCCTATGAGCATATTAAAAAGGCGATGTGGCTCTTTCCGCTTTATCTGTTTTTAATAAATATATTTGTTCTTCCCATTGCCTACGGAGGATTGCTCCTTGGCGGCACTCAGGAGAACGCTGATTACTTTGTACTCAACATACCTCTAAAACAGGGCTATCCTATGCTGGCCCTCCTTGCATTTATCGGCGGATTTTCAGCGGCTACCGCAATGATAATAGTGGAGTCTCTTGCTCTAAGCACCATGGTTATGAACAGCCTTGTAATGCCTACTCTCTGGAACTGGAGCATGAATGCAATGAAGGGTTTCCATTATGTAATCCTTAACATCAAGAGGGTAGTAATTCTCGGATGCATATTCCTGGGATATGTTTTTGCGGTTTATATAGGTGAGTTTTACAGCCTCGTTGATATCGGACTGAAATCTTTTGAGGCCGTTACGATTTTTGCTCCTTCGATTCTCATCGGCCTTTACTGGAAAGGCGGCAATAAAAAGGGGGCTGTTGCAGGTATTATCTCAGGATTTGTTGTGTGGTTGTATACGCTGCTTATCCCTGCGCTTACAAGGGCAGGGATAATTGAAAAAAGCGGTTTCGTAGATGATATTTTCAATTCAAAATTTCTGAACCCTACGGCGCTTTTCGGGCTTGAAGGATTTGACCGCTGGAGCCATTCACTCTTCTGGGGGCTTCTGTTCAACATTTTATTTTATGTGGGATTTTCTATATTCAGCAGGCAGAGCGAAGAGGAAGAAAGGCAATCCGTGCTGTTTGTTGAATCCTATTCTACCAAGATGCCGCATATAAAAGGGAGTTACAGTATACAGCAGATACAAGGGATACTCGGGCAGTATATAGGCGGAAGAGAAGCAAGGGATGTTGTAAATAATTTCATTGCAAAACAGGGGATAAATAAAGATTCCATATCACAGGATGACCTTATCAGGTTAAGGGATGAAGCCGAAAGGGTATTGTCCGGGGCTCTTGGCTCTGCCATAGCCACCATTATCTTTGAGGACAAATTAACCATAACGGAACAGGAGAGGGGAGAGATTTCGAGTTCTATAAAGCAGATGGCAGACACGCTCAGGTTCTCAAGGCAGGAGCTTGCTATAGCTAACAGGAATCTGGAGTATCTTAAAGAATTCAGTGAGAATATCATAGAGAGCGCTCCTGCAGGGATTGTCACGCTCGATTCCTCGCTTCTGGTTAAATACTGGAATAAAGAGATGGAGACAATTACAGGTATAAAAAGGGCATCTGCGTATAACAGGTCTATAACCCATTTGCTGCCATGGATTACGAAAGAACTGCTTTTGCAGAGGGAGCAGCAAGAGATGACTGTTCCCCCCTCATTACAGGTGTTTAAAATAAAAATCAACCCGTTTAAAGACCCTTCAGGCGGATATGTTGTCACACTCGAGGACATCACAGAGAAGAAAAAAATGGAAGAACAGCTCCTTCAGGCGTCAAAACTCGCAAGTATAGGCAAACTAACCGCAGGAATATCACATGAAATAGGCAATCCAATCGCCTCAATTTCTTCTCTTGTTCAGGAGCTTAATTCATTAAAAATGGATTCTCCTGATGATGTTGAATTCACTGAAAAGTCGCTCGCTACGATAAATAATCACATAGAAAGGATTGCCAAGATAGTCAGAAGCCTTGGAGACTTTGCAAGGATTTCATCCGCAGAGAAAGTCCTGTCCAATATTTCAGAGATTCTTGACCGAACGGTTAATCTTGTAAAATATGACAAAAGATTTAAGGATATCCAGCTTACGAAGGATATGGGAAACATTCCTCTATTAAAGGTAAATCCTGATCAGATACAGCAGGTATTTCTGAACCTCATGCTTAACGCAATTGACGCTATGCCTGATGGAGGTAAGCTTAATATCTCCACGAAGAAGATTGGCAGCGCTTTTGTTGAGATAATGTTCAGCGATACTGGCGCTGGTATAGATGAATCTATGATAAGTAAGGTCTTTGACCCGTTTTTCACAACAAAGCCGTTGGGTAAAGGCACAGGGCTGGGGTTGAGCATATGTTATGGTATCGTGCGTGAACATGATGGTACAATCACTGCAAAGAGCAAAAAAGGAATCGGCACTACATTTATAATCAGGCTTCCGATAGGGCAGAATGGCTAGCAGATTGCTCATAGTTGAAGATGAAGAGACCCTTTGCGAATCGCTGGGAAGGGTATTTTTACGTGAAACCTATGAAGTGGATACTGCCATGAGCGCGGAATCCGCAATTAAAATCCTTGAAACCGCACCTTATGACCTCATAATCACCGATATAATACTGCCGGGCATCAGTGGGATTGAACTCCTGAAAAAATGCAGGGAACAGAATCCCGAGCAGATAGTCATAATTATCACAGCATTCGCTTCCTTAGAGACAGCGGTTGAGGCTCTCAGAGCAGGCGCTTATGACTATGTAATAAAACCGATAATACATGAGGAGATAAAGCGGGTTGTCAGGAATGCCCTCAGGGAAAGGGCGCTTCGGATAGAAAACCTGCTGCTGAAAAAGCAGATAGAAGATAGATATAATTTTGAGAAAATAATAGGCCAGAGCAGCGAGATTAAATCATTAATAGATGATGTAAAAAAGATTGCGGGTTCAAAGAGCAATGTTATCCTTTTTGGTGAAACAGGGACAGGAAAGGAGTTGTTTGCAAGGGCTATACACTATAACAGTTTAAGGCGGGACAAACCATTTATCCCTATAAATTGCAGCGCAATTCCCGAAAACCTGCTTGAGTCAGAGTTGTTCGGATATGTAAAAGGGGCATTCACAGGCGCTGTTACTGCAAAGAGAGGGCTTTTTGAAGAGGCTGACGGAGGCACGGTTTTTCTTGATGAGATAGGCGATTTGAGCCAGCCCTTGCAGGCAAAGCTGCTTCGTGTTATAGATGACCGCGAGATTAGACCCTTGGGGGGTGTTCAGACCAGAAAGGTGGATATCAGGTTTATTACGGCAACAAACAAAAATATAAATGATATGGTAAAAAACGGCACTTTCAGGGAGGACCTCTACTACAGAGTAAATGTTGTAACTCTTAAATTACCTTCATTGAGGGAAAGAAAGGACGACATACTAATCCTTACAAGGCATTTCCTTCTGAAGTATTCCTGTGAGATAGGTAAAAATGTACAGTTTATTGACGATAAGGCGCTCAGTTTGCTGATGGATTATAACTGGCCAGGCAATGTCAGGGAACTCCAGAACATTATTGAGAGGGCAGTGCTTATAACAGAGAGCAATACAATTTTCCCTGAGCATTTACCTGAGGGGCTAATGGCACCTGCCACCTTTGTATCAGAGTCACTGGACAAAGCCCTTTCTATAGAAGATTACACCAAGGAGTCCATATTGAAGTATCAGGAAGAACTTAATGAGCAGAAACTTGCGGATATGCTTGGAATTACAAGAAAATCATTATGGGAGAAACGGAAAAAATGGGGCTTAAAGCGAAAATAATGCTACTTTTTTACACACCTAAATCACTAAATGTTACTATTAGTCGCATGTCTTAAGTCATTGTAAAATATAGAAAATTATACCAATACGACATCTATGCTACTTAAAGTAACGCAATCTCTTTGTGTTTAAACTTAAGGGTTTAGGATAGAGACTCTATCTTGCCCCTAACTGTCTGTTTTTAAATTATTTTTTATGCAGTATTCATTGATTTTTACTCAGGCATGGTAGTTGCTTATCTATGTCCTGTGATGATTATCGAAGATGTCATAGAATTTCTAAAGAAAGTTCCGCCTTTTCAATCTCTTGACAATGCTGAGTTAAAAAGCATCGTAGAAGGCATCTCAATAGAGTTCTATCCAAAAGGCCTTACCATACTTCATCAGGGTGGCCCCGCAAGCGAATATCTGAGGATTATAAAAAAAGGCGGTGTAAAGGTATTTATCAAATCCAGTGATGAGGAAGAGGTTGTAATTGATTACAGAAGCGAAGGAGATTCATTTGGATTTCTTTCTTTAGTAAGCGGTGGCAGATCCAGGGCTAATGTGGTGGCTGTTGAGGATACGATTGCTTATCTCATTAACAAAAAGACTATAGCAAGCCTTCTTGACGTAAATCCTGCATTCACAGAATTCTTCCTTAAATCATTTCTTAACAAGTATATAGATAAGACATACAAGGAAATGCACAACAAAAGCCTGCTTTACGGCGGCGGCGACAAGCTCCTTTTTACGACTCCTGTCGGGGAACTTGCCACAAAAGATGTTGTGACTGCATCTCAGGATATAACCATAAAAGAAGCCGCCGAGATAATGTCCGAAAAGCGGATAAGCTCATTGGTGCTGGTTGATTCGGAAGGGATTCCTGCCGGAATAGTCACAGACAGGGATTTAAGGGACAAAAGTGTATCGAAAGGCAGGGATATTAAAGACAAGGTTAACAGCATCATGAGCGTTTCTCTCATAAAGGCAGAGGCGCGGGAGTATTGTTTTGAAGCGCTTTTGAAGATGATTCGTTACAACATCCATCATCTGATTGTAGTTGATGAGGGCAGACTAAAAGGCATGATAACAAATCATGACCTCATGATGCTTCAGGGCACTTCTCCAATTTCCATAGCGCGTGAAATAGAGAGCCAGCAGACCATAGAAGGACTTGCCCCTGCCGCCATGAAGATAAACACAATCATAGGCATATTGCTAAAAGAAGGAGCAAGGGCAAGCAATATCACAAGGATAATTACAGAAATAAATGACAGGCTTGCAAGGAAAATACTTGAGATTGCAGAGAGAAATTACGGCAGTCCTCCTGTTGATTACTGCTGGATTGCATTTGGCAGTGAAGGAAGAAAAGAACAGACATTCAAGACAGATCAGGACAATGCAATCATCTATGCTAACCCAGCGTCGGAAAAGGACGATGCAGAGGCCAGAAAATATTTTGCTGAATTTACCCGTTTTGTGAGAGATGCGCTTGTTACATGCGGTTTCCCCTTATGCCCTGCTGACTTTATGGCAAGCAATGCGAGGTGGTGCCAGTCTTTGGATGTCTGGAAGGAATATTTCTCAAAGTGGATAAACAATCCGACCCCCGAAGCCATTCTACGGTCTCTCATATTCTTTGATTTCAGGCCTATACACGGGAATCTTAAGCTGGCTGAAGATCTCAGGTCGTATCTCGAACATCATCTTAAGAACCAGAACATATTTTTTGCAAGGATGGCAGGAGTCATCACTAAAAACAGGCCGCCGCTTGGATTTTTCAAGTCATTTATAGTTTTAAAAAGCGGCGAACACAAGGATACATTGAATCTTAAACTGAGAGGCATAGGCCCGATAGTGGACATTGCGAGATTATTTGCACTTGAAAGGGGCGTCCACGTGACTTCAACTCTTGAAAGGATAAAGGCTTTAAAAGCCAAACATCCTGTAATTTCGGAATTGGGAGCAGAGATTGAACAGGCGTTTGAGTTCATTACCCTTCTTCGGGTTCATCATCAGATAGAGCAAATAGAGAAATCCGTACCTCCTGATAATTTTATCAACC
The DNA here is from genome assembly GCA_003535475.1 of Nitrospiraceae bacterium. Taxonomy (GTDB): domain Bacteria; phylum Nitrospirota; class Thermodesulfovibrionia; order Thermodesulfovibrionales; family UBA1546; genus UBA1546. The sequence continues at coordinate 1,773 of DOHC01000109.1, read as the reverse complement.
CTGGCAAGCTGTCAAATCTGGAGAAGAAATCTCTTAAGGAATCATTTCAGCTCATCTTAAAAGTGCAGGATGCAATTGTTGAGATATACAGGGCCGGGATGGTGAACCAGTGATGAACTCTTTAGCTTCTTACAAAGGAAGGATAACAGATATTTTATCCGGCAAAAGGCCATCGGTGGATACTGATGCGGCTATCGAGAGTGTTGATTATGTGGTGCTGGATACAGAGCTTACAGGGCTGAACCCGAGAAAAGACTCCATAGTCTCTATCGGCGCAGTGAGGATGAAGGGCGGGAGGATAGACCTCGGCAATATATTCTACAGGCTGATAAACCCCTCGTCAGTTATGAAGCATAAGAGCATTGTTATTCATGGGATTACTCCGTCAGAGGTTGCGGAAAAGCCTCCCATCGAAGGAGTAATGTCCGAGTTTATTGATTTTTGCAGGGAGGATGTAATTGTCGGGCATTTCATATCTCTTGATCTGGATTTTATAAACAGAGAGGTAAAGCGCATCAATGGCGCGCCTCTGAAAAACCAGGTAGTTGATACCTGCAATATACACGAATGGATAAGGTTTAATGACGGAGATTTCAGCAGGCATTACGGCGGGTTGGCTGAAGAGCTTAATCTTTTTTCACTCGCAAAGAAATACCGCATTCCTTTCAGCAATGCGCACAATGCCATAAACGATGCATTTGTAACAGCGCAACTTTTCCAGAGGTTTTTGAGTTTTCTTCCGCGTTTTGGCGTTAAAACTCTGAAAGACCTTCTGCAGATAGGCAAACCATAGATAGGGGGGTGGCACGTAAAAAAGTTATGAGTTTGAAAGTTAAGTCCGCCTGATGCGGATAAAAGTTATGAATTAAAAATTCTTAGAAGGAGGAAAAGAATGGCTCACGGAATTGACAGAAAGACACTTGATGCGTACTGGAAAGAGAATATCAAATTGACAACATTTACCTTGATTATATGGTTTGTTGTCACTTATGTAGTAGCCTTTTTTGCGCCCCAGCTTAACGGAATTGTTATATTCGGATTCCCGTTCGGATATTACATGGCTGCACAGGGTTCATTGATTATTTTTGTCTGGCTTATCTTCAACTATGCATTCAAGATGAACAAGTACGACAAGAAATATGGCGTTGAAGAGGAGGAGGAAAAATAAATGGCAAAAGAAAAGGGATCGTTTATTGACAATTTAGGCAGAATCTATCTGGCGTATACAGGTGTGTTTATTCTTTTCGTTGTCGGTCTTGGCATAGGGGAGAAGCTGGGCATGTCAAATAAGATGATCGGCTATATGTTCATGTTCTGCACCATCGGCATCTATGCACTGATCGGAGTTATGTCAAGGACAGCAAAGGTTTCTGAATACTATGTTGCAGGAAGGCAGGTTCCGGCATTCTTTAATGGAATGGCGACAGGCTCTGACTGGATGTCTGCAGCTTCCTTTATCAGCATGGCAGGCGCTATTTACGGACTTGGGTATGACGGGTTAGCGTACATTATGGGCTGGACAGGAGGTTATGTTCTTCTGGCAGTATTCCTCGGCCCTTATCTGAGGAAATTCGGCCAGTACACAATCCCTGATTTTTTAGGCGCAAGGTATGGCGGGAACATTCCTCGCACTATAGGCATCATCTGTGCGATTACTGCTTCGTTCACATATCTTATAGCGCAGGTTACAGGCGTCGGCATCATAATGAGCCGCTTCCTTGCCATTGACTTTTCTATCGGCGTATTTGTGGGTCTGGGAGGAATGCTCGTCTG
>DOHC01000280.1 GCA_003535475.1 Nitrospiraceae bacterium | reverse complement strand
TTAAAAGACTAAATAAAAAATACCCCTCACTTAAACAAGAAATCAAAGAAAATTCAAAGAGAATAACTAAGGAATTTATACCATAAAAGAAATGATATTATTCAAAGATTGCTTAGGTCGTAATATCAGACTAACCGACAACAGATGGGAGCATATTCTTACAAGAGATGAAATGTCAGAGCAGAAAGAAAAGATTAGAGAAACTTTATTAACACCTGATAGAATAAAGAAAAGCAAGCATGATTCAGAAGTATTGCTTTATTATCGGCTATACGAAAAAACTCCGGTTACTAAAAAATATTTAATGGTAGCTGTTAAAGTAGAGAATGGAGTAGGCTTTATCCTTACTTCATTTTTTACAGATAAAATAAAGGCAGGTGAGACAGAATGGAAAAGATGAAGATATGGTATGACGAAGAAGGAGATTATCTTGAGCTCGGATTTGGAAAGAAGAAAGGCTACATNNTAAAGAATCGAAGAAGGCAAGGTGGTTGGCATTTCAATCTTGAATTTCAAGAAAAGACTAAAGAAAGGCAAATCAGAGGTAATACTCCCCTTAGAGTTAAGTTTTAGGGAAGTGGTGAATAAGTAAAAATAGATTATTCCATGAAAGAATTATCTGATAGTCATATTGATAAGGTCATAAGCTATTTAGAAAAAGGCAAGCCCCTGCCTGAGCATTATAAAGATGCTCTTATAATACATGCCTAAAAAAGTCCTATCTCAGAAAGATTTGTTAAAGCTTCAGGATGAATCGCAGAGGCAAATACTGCCTGAGCAGAAGAAGGTCTTTTCTGTTTCGGAAAAGATTCGCAAGCGCGTTCATAATCTGCCTGATCCTGCAAGGCCGCCTTTGGGGTATGATGAGCATAAGGCATTTGACAGGGTGTTCCCATATATTCGCTTGCCGAGACTTCATCCACCGAATCATGGCGATACAGTAATTTTCAATGCTCCTGAACTGCCTGCCAATCAATTAATACTCGGTGATAATCTTGAGGTTTTAAGGACGCTCCCTTCGGAATCAGTTGACCTGATTTATAATGACCCGCCGTTTTTCTCCGGCAGAAACTATAACGTTATCTGGGGCGACTCCAATGAGGTGCGGTCTTTTCATGACATCTGGGAAGGAGGGATTGATTCATATCTTATTTGGCTCAATGCCCGCCTCTGGGAAATGCGGCGTGTTCTCAAGAAGACAGGAAACATTTATATTCACTGCGACTGGCACGCAAGCCATTATATCAAAACAGAGATGGATAAGATTTTTGGGTATGAGAATTTCAGGAATGAAATCATCTGGCATTATAAGAGATGGTCTGCACAGGCAAAACAGTTCCAGCGTCACCACGATGTAATTATAGTTTATTCTAAAACAGATGCCCCTGAGTTTAACGTCCAATATGAACCTTACACAGATGGAACACTTCGTAGATGGAAGGGTATAAAGCGCAAGACTACAATTGCTGAAGATGGTTCATTAATTCAAACTGAGGATACAAACGGTGTAAAGGGTGCAAACATGGGTGATGTATGGCAAATATCTGTTATTAATCCAGCCGCAATTGAACGAATAGGCTATCCAACACAGAAACCCGAAGAATTATTAGAACGTATTATTAAAACATCTTCCGATGAAGGCGATGTTGTTGCTGATTTCTTCGGCGGCGGGGGAACAACCTTTGCCGTTGCCATGAAAAATAAGCGCAAGTTTATCGGATGTGATTCATCTCGCGTGGCGATTTCGGTTACTCTGGACAGGCTTGTTAAAATCGGCGAGGAGATGAGCGGAGTGGAAAGCAATATCTCTGCTAAAGAAGGTCATTTCCAGCCCAAGTTACAGGCTGACGGGACGGTTGAGAAAGTTCCCAGTATTGAAGTCTCATATCTCGGAGTTTATCCGGTTGATAAATTCAGCCATATTACCCAGAATTCTTTCATTGATTTTGTTCTTACCTGCTATGGAGCAAGCCACAACACTGCTGAAGGCGTTGCTCATGGCTTTCGCCCGCCAGGACAGCAGGAGCCGATTTTGGTTGGCCCTGCAAATCCGAATGATTCCTTGGATGCAGAGACGGTGAAAGCATTCTTTGATGAGATAAAATCCCGCCTTGAGCCGGACAAACTTGTCCGCTCAAAAATTATCGGATGGCGGTTTAATCGTCAGGTTGTAGAATATATCAAGGTCTTGAGAAAATATATTGAGGATAATCAGTTGCCGATGGAGATTGACTTGATTCCGCTCGATTCAAGGGAATTCAGGAAAAGGATTCTTCAGCGCTATCAGGATGTTGACGAGACAGAGTTTTACCTGAGATTTTCAAAGCCGCCGGTAATCGGCGATATTCGCATTAAGAAAACTGGCGCTCTGGAATATGAATTTGAAGCAATGGATGCCTTCTCATCCAATGAAGACGGCTACCTTGTCAACTGCCAGTGGGATTTTGATTATCACGAAGGGCATTTTACAGCAGACAAGGATTATATTCTTTCCCGCCAGAAGATAAAACCAAAAGGCAGGGACGAAAGATTCGAAGCAGTCCTGACAGCAAAGCATAAGTTTGAAAAAGCAGGAGAATACACCATCGCCTGTAAGGTGCAGGATAATCTGGCTGGGGAGACGGTGTTGGCAAAGAAGGTAAGGGTGGAGGGATAAATATGACAAAATACCCAAAGGAAGAAAGAATACCCCCGAGTTTATCATCAAGTCAGGCAATTGAACTTATAAAAAAGCAGATGGAGCAAATTGATAAATTACTGCAATTGCATTGTGATGACCCAGAAGTTCGTAAATGGGATAATCTTACCGAGCAAGTTATTATTAGGGCATTTGGTAAACCGCATGATAATTTAGATGTATATTCTTCTGCGTACGATGTGCCATCAATATCATCATGGACAGGCAATTCAAATGGTATCCATCAAAATAGCTTTATAAAAACCCTTCATAATAAAAGAAGTCTTTTAGAAGGATTTATTGAACAACTTAAGATATTTGGAAGCACTGAAAAATCACAAGATTTATCAATAATCCCCAAATCATTTTCAAAAAAAGTTTTTATTGTTCATGGCCACAATGAACAGGCAAAAACTGAGCTTGCACTTATTTTAACTCGTTTGGGATTTGAACCTATCATTCTCCATGAACAGCCAAGTCAGGGAATGACAATTATTGAAAAATTAGAAAAGCATTCTGATGTCGGTTTTGCATTTATACTACTTACGCCAGATGATAAAGGTTGCAAGGAAGGACAAGAAGATAATCTCAGGCCACGGGCAAGGCAAAATGTTGTTTTTGAATTTGGTTTATTTGCAGGAAAACTCGGAAGAAATAGGGTTTGTTGTCTGTACACTGGAGATATCGAGCCTCCATCAGACTTGCATGGCTTGATTTATTTACCATTTAAAAATAGCGTTAATGAAAGTCAGTTAGATATTGTGAAAGAATTAAGGGCAGCTGGGTATGAGGTAAAAATATAGTAACTTATGAAAACCCTTTATCTTTTCATAGACGAATCTGGAAATTTTGATTTCAGTCCGAATGGGACGAAGTTTTTTGTATTAACTGTTTTGAGTGCAACAGAGCCGTTTGAAATCGGCTCACCTTTACTGAAACTTCGTTATGACTTATTGCCTAATTATGCCTGTGGTCCAAGAATGGAGGAACACGGATATTTTCACGCTTCAGAAGATATACAAGATGTGCGAAACAATGTTTTCTCTATTATTTGTAAATTAAAGCAACCGTTAAGGGTGGATTCTGTTATAGGTCAAAAAAATAAGGCAAATCCTAAACTGCATCAGCAGCCATTGGAGTTTTATAAAATCCTCGCCGAAACATTACTCAAATATTCTTTCAATCGCGCCACATGGCATGTCTATGACCATGTGGTAGTAGTATTCAGCAGTCTGTTTGAAAAGAAAAAGCGCGGCATTCTCAAACAGGCGTTTAAATCCCTTATAAAACAGCACGCAAAGGTTTCATATGCTCTTTATTTTCATAATTCAAAGTTTGATCTTTGTAATCAGGCAGCGGATTATTTCGGCTGGGCTATTTATAGAAAATGGGAATCAAATGACTTTCGCTCATACAATATTGTGCAGCAACTGATAAAGTCAGAATTTGATATCTTTGAAAAAGGGGACAAAGAATTTTATGCGTATAAAAAATGACCTCCTCAACTACCCCATTATTCATGGAGAGAGCCCGGGGGCTCTTGTCATCGAGGAGGAACGTTTACTGTATCTGATTTATTTATACGCCTTATCTCATATAAATGTCAAGGAAAAAATAGGGGTTTAATGCACTACTCCTTTAAACCACATGAGGCGAATTTTAAGGAATGGGTGAAATCAGGATTTATCGGAGTCCCTGATACAGGCATTGCTTTTTTAAAACACCTTTCTTCTCCTCATTTCAAGCCCAAAATGGAGCTTTTTAGCGACAAGCAGTGGAAGATGCAGTTTGAGGCGATTCATAGATGTATTTATTGCTTTGAAATCTTAGGGGAGAAAGACCTGCTGACCAACATCGTTACAGGCGGCGGAAAGACAACCATCATTGGGACAATGATCGCTTATATGATGATTGTTCATGACCAGACAAAATTCCTGATTCTGACGCCAAATACAATTGTCCGTGAAAGGCTGGCTGATGATTTTGACAGAAATTCTGACAGTTATATTTATGACACATTCCCTTTGTTCTTTAACTCTTATGAACCTTTGAAAGACAGAATATCTCTGCATATAATGAAACCTTCCGAGAGCCCTGCCGGAGTGAGAGCAGGGACGATTATCTTAGGCAATATCCATCAGATTTATGAGTGGACAGATAATTGGAAGGTATTGAGGGACAATGTAGAATCTCTTTGCATTTTTAATGACGAGGCACATAATACAAAGGCCGAGCAGTATGATGATTTGATGAATAAGCTTAAGCCAAAACGGTTTTTCCGCCTTGATACTACTGCCACGCCTGACCGTCTTGACGGCAAACATCCTGACAGCAAGATGATTTTTGTCTATTCAATTGCTGACGCAATGAAGGACAAAATCATCAAAAGACCGATAGTATTTCACCCTGATGTGAAGAAAGTTCAGCTTACCTATGAGGATTTAGAGACAGGGAAAACGATTTCAGCAGAGGAAGTGCCTTGGGAAGAGATAGAGAAAAGAAAAATCAGAGCAACCAGATACATTACAAGCACCAACCCCATGCGTCAGCAGATAGCTATTGCACTGGAATTATTAAAACATCAGCGAATTGGAACTCCGCCTAAATTCAAGCCATTGCTTTTTGTAGTTGCAATTTCTATTGAAGATGCAAAGCGTATCCGTGATGAAATAATCAGTGTAGGCGAGCCTTATGGGATTAAGAAGGTTCTGCTCGTTACGAATGAATCTGATGATGAATTGAAAGAGGCTGCGAGGGATTTAAACAAGAACCCTCAGACGGAATATGATGCTGTTGTCTCAGTCCTTATGCTTCGTGAAGGATGGGATGTTCGTAATATCTCGGTTATCCTTCTTTTCAGAAAATTCAGTTTCAAAGAAATAAACGGACAGAAATTTTCTGTTTATGGGCCTCAGGTAATTGGAAGAGGTTTAAGAAGGATGAGCAAGAATCCCGAGGAGTGGGAATCTCTCTTTGTTGTTGACCATCCGATACTAAAGCATAAATGGCTCTGGGACATGTTAAAGGCAACAGAGTATCCTGATGCCTTAGACCCGGCAGGGGTTATCTTTGATATCGAAAAAATCCCTGAAGAAAAACAGTTAGACGCTGTTGACGAAGGAGAGACAACACTTGAAACAGCAGAAGAGAAGCTTGATATTTCATCCTTGCCTCCAACACCTGAACCTCCTGAGATTGTTGAACCTATCTATGAATGGCAAAAGTTTCTGAACGAATATAAATATGATTTTTACAGGATGAATATTACAGAGGACGTTGAACAAATAAAAAGCCTTAACCTTGATGCGGGATTAACGACTCTTGATAAGAATGTACCTGAGATTGAGGTTGAGAAAATCTCCAGAATCACAAAGACCGAGCATTGGGCAATAGATGAGTTAAAAAAGCAGTTGGTACGTCAGATTCATTTGATTGCCCGTGATGCACTCCTTGAATATGACCGCAATCCTGATGACCGGCAGGTTGTTTTGGTAAAGATTATCCGTGAACATATAAAAAACCGCCTCTTGTTAGGAAATGATATTGAGGAATCAGCAAATGACAGGCAATTGCGTATTCTCTGGGCAATGATTGAGCAGGTGAGGGATATATTTTTAAGACCAGAACTGATAGAAGGAATTTTTACAAAAAGATGATTTATGGTTTCTAAAAGAGGAACGCTGACAAATCTTAAGAAGAATCCTTCTGGAAAAGAGGAATATGATTCTGCTCTTGAGCGGGAATACATGGTTGAACTGGAAAGGAACCCGGCAGTTAAAACATGGACAAAGAAACATGGCATAAAAATACCATATAAATTTTTTGGGGTTACGAAGCACTATTGGCCTGATTTTATGGTTGAATATAAAGACGGCAGTAAAGAAATCCATGAAACAAAAGGACTGCCGTTACTTCTATGGCTTTCAACCAAACTAAAGGGCCAAACAGCAGAAGCGTTTTGCAAAACAAAAGGGTGGAAGTATAAACTAATCACAAAAGGAAGTCAGGCGTTTTATGGGAAGGTGTGAAGACTATATAGGTTTCAAATCGGCACTTCAGGCAAGATTGGAAGGATAAAGAAATGATTGAAAAGAGCGGCGAATGAAGAAGCTTTCAAAAAGCAATAAATACTCCGCACTCGTCACAGACCTTGCGTCGCTGATTGATCAGGGACGCAGGACAGCGGTGCGGTATGTTAATACTGCTCTGGTTACTACTTACTGGCTTATTGGAAGGAGAATTGTGGAGTATGAGCAGAAGGGAAAAGAAAGAGCAGAGTATGGCGAAGCTCTTCTTGAGCGCTTAGCAAAAGATCTTACTAAAAAATCAGGGAAAGGATTCGCTAGGGAAAACCTGCGTTTAATGCGCCAATTCTTTCTTGCATATCAGCAAACTCAAATTTCCCAGACACTGTCTGGGAAATTATCTATGGAGAGGAATGGGCAAACACTGCCTGCCGAATTAATAGCAAAATCCCAGACGATGTCTGGGAAATTTAAGAAAGGCTGCACAATGCCTATCCAATCTGAAATTTCGCACACACTGTGTGCACAGTTCCCTCTTTCATGGTCGCACTATTGTTTGCTTATGCGTTTTGATGAACCCTTTAAGCGCGGATTCTATGAATCTGAATGTATTCGCGGCAATTGGTCTGTCAGACAACTGGACAGACAGATTCAGTCTATGCTCTATGAAAGAACTGCTTTATCTAAGCGCAAATTGGCAGTCATTGCCAAAGCTCATGAAAAACCAATTGTTCTCAAACCAGAAGATGAAATTAAAGATCCATATGTTCTGGAATTCCTTGGATTGAAAGATGAGTATTCAGAATCACAGCTTGAAGAGGCTTTAATTAGACATATTGAACATTTTCTTCTTGAACTCGGTATTGGCTTTACTTTTATTGCTCGCCAAAAGAGAATAACCCTTGAAGGAAGCCACTATCGCCTTGACCTTCTTCTCTATCATCGTATATTGAGGTGCCTTGTTGCAATTGACTTGAAAATAGGAGAGTTCACTCATGCAGATGCAGGACAGATGAACCTTTATGTGAATTACCTCAAAGACAAAGAAAAGCTCCCTGATGAGAATGACCCTGTAGGATTAATCCTATGTACAGACAAGAAAAAAACCGTCGTTGAATATGCTCTCGGCGGAATGAATAATAGGATATTTGCCTCAAAGTATAAATTACAATTGCCTAACCCTAAAGTCTTAAAAGCAGAAATAGAGCATGAAAGGCAGAGACTTGTGGAAATGAAAATCACAAGAGATGTAAAATGATACTGTCTAAATACAGAATAAATAAAAATCTAATTTAGGTTAAAATTAAAGCTATGATTGGTTCATTAAGAGGAAAGCTCATTTCAAGAAGGCCGGATAATGTCATCGTGGAAGCCGGCGGCGTGGGTTATCAGGTAAATGTCCCTTTAAGCGTACTCTCAAATTTTCCTGAAGAAGGCAGCACGGTTTTTCTGAATATCTATACTCATGTGCGTGAAGACGCGCTGCAGTTATACGGATTTGCAACCGAGGATGAAAAAAGGATATTCACAACCCTTCTCGGCGTAACAGGCATTGGCCCGAAGATGGCGTTAAACATACTCTCAGGAATATCGCATGATGATTTTATGCGCGCAATTGAAGAAGAGGATGTGGCCCTCCTGTGCCGGATACCCGGGCTTGGCAAGAAGACAGCGCACAGGTTAATACTTGAACTGAGGGAAAAACTCCCCCGTTTGGGAAAAGCCAGAGACAAGGTTTTTGAAGACACGCTTTCAGCTCTTGTTAATCTCGGATATAAAAAAGCAGAGGCGATAGAGTCGCTTGAGATGGCTTACAAAAAAGGGCATAAGGATATAGAAACTTTAGTCAAAGAATCTTTAAAATATCTCACGGGTAATGCAAATGATACGTAAAGACGACTCGCCTCAGCGAGCCCCGACAAGTCGGGACAATCCCGAAAGGACATTAAATCCCGTCATAAAAGAGGAAGACTTAACTGATGAGCTGAATCTGCGGCCAAAGGCATTCAATGATTTTGTCGGGCAGGAAAAGATAAAAGAAAATCTCGGAGTATTCATCACTGCCGCAAGGCAGAGGAATGAGCCTTTGGACCATGTCCTTTTCTGCGGGCCTCCGGGGCTTGGCAAGACAACGCTTGCGACAATAATCGCAAACGAGCTTAAGGTAAATATAAGGTCAACATCAGGCCCTGTGCTTGAAAGGCAGGGAGACCTTGCCGCGATACTTACAAACCTCTCAGACTTTGACATCCTTTTTATAGACGAGATACACCGCCTCCCGAGGATAGTGGAGGAGGTTCTTTATCCCGCGATGGAGGATTACCAGCTTGACATAATCATAGGGCAGGGGCCTAATGCAAGGACACTGAAATTAGGCCTGCCAAAGTTTACCTTAATAGGCGCAACAACAAGGACTGGGCTTCTTACATCCCCCTTAAGAGACAGATTCGGCGTGATAAACAGGCTTGGATTTTATGAACACTCTGAACTTAAAAAAATCGTGCTGAGGTCTTCAGGGATTATAGGCATAGAGATTAAGGATGATGCCGCGCTTGAGATTGCACTGCGCTCAAGAGGCACGCCGAGGATTGCAAACAGGCTTCTCAGGC
>DOHC01000013.1 GCA_003535475.1 Nitrospiraceae bacterium | reverse complement strand
AAAAATATCTCGGTGCGATGTTCTGTCCGAGACAGCAACCAATATGCTCTTTCTGGGTTTAATCATCTCCCTTGCAGTATCAAACTCTCCCGCCTCCGCAAAGGAGATTGCCGACATTAACTCTTGAAATCTGCTCATTTTCATATGACTATTCTTCTCCAGTCTCCAGCACTAATGAAATCGGCGAATATAACGTGGAACTTTCCTCTGCTTCTTTCACTTCGCGACCGCCTGATTCTTTGAGAATTTCATTGGCTTTGCTATGCTCTCCAGCTTCAGCAAAGGCGATACTTACAAAAATGTTTTCCAGCCTCTCCAGAAGTCTCTTCATTTTTCACCTCCTCATTTCTTCTTGATTTGCACAGCCTGCAACTGTTGTGAGTATTTCAAGTCTCATGCCAGATAATCGGTTTCGCATAACTGCCTGAAATATATGACTATTTAACCTGTGGGGATAAACTATCGCTTAAGGGGCTCTGTTGCATTTTGCACTGGGACAAGAGATAACACCGGCAATATCTATATAGAACCTGCATCTAAACAGTTGTTGCATATAAATTCTTGATATTGCAATTTGCAATAGGATACTGGTAATATTGCTTATGTTCAAATATCAATCCAGCCTGCAAAATAAGGTCAGATATGGTTACTACCTTTGTCTTGTCATGATAATTGTTATCTCTGCTCTGAACTTTTTTAATCTGAAGCGCATTGAAAGAAAAATTGCCTTTAGCTTTATAACCACCGAGTTATTTGATGCGGCTCTTGAGATGCGGAGGTTTGAAAAGAATTACTTCCTTTATAATGACAAGGACAGTTATTCTGAAAACCTGCGGTTTACGGAAATAGCGGAAAACATAATCCAAAAAAATAAAAATGCCATTAAAAAACTCGCTATTGAAACAAACGTGATTGTTTTAGAGTCCGATATAAAGGAATACAAGTCGCTGATGCAGCAGTTTGTTAAATCTTCATCTGCGCACAGTCATGCCGATTTGCACAAGTTAGAACTTAAAATAAGGGAAACCGGGAAAAACATTGTAAATACTGCCCAATTTATTTCCACGAAAGAGCGTGAATATATCCAATCATTAATAACCGCTTCCAACAGGGTCATTCTCGCATCTGTTGTTTTGATTGTAGTTGCCGGATGGCTCATTGGCAAATACTTGTCACATATGGTAGTGAACCCTCTGCAGGAATTGCAGGACAACATGCAACGGATTGCGGACGGAAAATTTGAAACCAGCAGTGAGCTTTACCCTGGCTCAAAAGACAAAGAGATACTGTCATTGAACAAGGCGTGCAGCAGGATGATACAGGAACTTGAATTTAAGCAGATGAAGGTAATAGCCCAATCCGACAAGCTTGCGACCCTTGGCACAATGGTTTCAGGCATCGCCCATCAGCTGAACAATCCTCTCTCCAATATATCCAGTTCCTGCCAGATCCTTCAGGAAGAGGTTGCGTCAATAGACAAAGATTACGAAAAAGAGCTGCTTCAGCAGATAGAAGGTGAAATAGAGAGGGCAAAAGCTATGGTTCATTCCCTGCTTGAGTTCTCAAGGAAGAAAGAGTTTAAGATAAAACCTGAATTCCTTAAAGATTTATTAAAAGAAACTATCCAGCTTTTGCGCGGCGAGATACCTTCAAACATAGAAATAACTACAGATATCTCTGAAGACATCGTAATCACTGTTAATAAGCAGAGGATACAGCAGGCCCTCCTAAACATAATAAAGAACGGCATTGATTCAATTGCAGATAAAGGGGAAATAAGCGTTTGCGCAAGAAGGAATCTAAAAAATAAAACAGTTGAAATAAAGATCAAAGACACGGGAACAGGGATAGAGCCTGAAAACATTGAAAGGATATTTGAGCCGTTTTTTACGACCAAAGGCGACGAGAAAGGCTCAGGGCTCGGATTGTTTGTCGCAAATGAAATTATCAAGGAGCATGAGGGGCATATAGGTTTAGACAGCACAGTAGGACAGGGCACCACTTTCATGATAGTATTGCCGCTTAAGGAGGCTTGATTCTATGGAACAGAGGGCAAGGATTTTAATTGTTGACGATGAAAAAATCGCTCTGAAAAATCTTGAGCACGTGATGAAAAAAGAGGGTTATGAGATTGTCGGGACACAGAGCGGACAGAATGCCCTTAAACTGCTTGAGTCGCAGCAATTCGATCTTGTGCTTACTGATTTGAGAATGGAAAAGGTTGACGGAATGCAGATATTGAAACGGTGCCGGGAGCTTTATCCAGACACAGAGGTAATAATGATAACAGGCTATGCAACTCTTGAATCAGCGGTTGAGAGCATGAAACACGGCGCATTCTACTACATCGCAAAACCGTTTAAACTGGACGAGGTGAGAAAGGTTGTAAAAGAAGCTTCGGAAAAGGTCTGGCTGAAGAAAGAAAACAGGCAGCTCAGAGAGCAGATAGAGAGTTTTCAGGGTAAAGTCAAGATAATCACGCAGGACGCAAATATGCAGAGACTTCTCGATATGGTAAAACAGATAGCGCCTACAGATTGCAATGTCGTTTTCACAGGCGAAAGCGGCACAGGCAAGGAATTATTTGCAAGGTATCTGCACTTTAACAGCAAGCGTGCGGAATGGCC
>DOHC01000317.1 GCA_003535475.1 Nitrospiraceae bacterium | reverse complement strand
AAACAGGTTGAGATTTACAATTCATTTAGAATTGAATTGCTTAAGTAAAATAAAAGCCGCTTTTCTTTAGTTAAATAAATTGAGTATCGCAGACGATACTTAATCCTGTTTGTGTATTATAAAATCGCTTTAACGATACACAAAAAAAGCCCCAACCGGAAGGAAGGGGCAATTGAAAGGAGTTTTATGAAGGTGCTCTATATTCTATCGAACCTGCGGTTTTGTCAACGATTAATCTACCTGCGGGATTCAAGCCACGTTACGATTATAGTGGTCACGAACGCCGCAATTATTACGATGATTGTTCCTGATTCTGACATTTCTCCTCCGGTCTGTATTCTTGCCAACCTAAGCGGGGCAAGTCATCAAAGAATTTCGTTATGCCATAATCCCATATGCCATTGATGAAGACTCTCAACGGAGGAAGCTCTAGCTTGTCGGCTGCTTCGTTGTACTGGAAAAGCATTTTCGGTTTACTCTCGTGATAGACCATCCTGCCCGCAAGCATCCTGCGGAGCGCCGTTTTACGTGTCATGGGAAGCCTCCTTTATTCCCAATACGCTCATTATCTTATCGCTTATGCTCTCAGCTCTCCCGATTGCCTCAGTGGATAGATAATTTTCCCTGTAACCAATCAATACTGTCATGGTATTGGTTAACCTATTCTTTGCCGTTTCGTCAGCCATATGCCCGATTGCGCCCGCCAGAAGGTCAACAATCAGATAGATGTAAACCGAGAGGGGTAATTCATCCTTTGCAAGCTCTTTTTCCAAGTCAAAATCAATATTCTTAAACCGCTTAACAATGTAAGCGTGTTGATTGGGATAGAGCTTTTTCCCGTGTTCTTGCCGTATTTCCCTGATAACATCCGCTTGCCTATGATATTTATTCAGGCGTTCCACTGCGAATGTCATAAGCGCATCGGCGTAAGCTAAAAGGATTTGAGCTTTAACTTTCGGATTCATTTCTGGTTCTCCGTTCAATTTCCCGCTCGATATACCACTTAGCCTTTTGCAGGTCTTCAATTGCATTGCCTTTTTCATCGGCACGCCAGATATACTTTATCGCATTACCAAGGCAGAAGTTCATATGCTCCGTTATCTGGATGCACTCTATACCGCTCGGATGGGCTTTGTAGTGTGGCGGATGATTAATGTTATCGGGTGTCATTCTCACCTTCCTTGCAATAGCATATGACCTCATGCTCGCCAAACTCAAGAGCTCCTGAGCCTTCGCAAGCAGGGCAGATATTCACTGCAATATACTGTTCACCCACTGCCGCCTTCGCTTCATCCTCTGTGGCGAATACACGGCACATGCCAATAGCCCCGCCAGTGTCAAGGCTTGTTACCATTTTAATCGGGGCAATAAGCCCCGGCAGGACGGTCTCTATCTGCGTCTCAACCTTTGTTGATATGTAAAGCGTCATTTGTCCTCCGGTCTGTTTTCGCCAATGCCGTAACCGCCATCCTCATTTTTGTGCAGATAACCGGGTTTACATGTGGATACCTCATTCCAATTGAATGAACCATGGCATATAAAAAGATCCTCTATATAACATCCGCATTCGCCCGATTCATCGCATAAACCATGGTAGCCGTTTTGCTCAAGATATTGTTTTATGATTTCACGAATGTTCATTACTTTGCCTCCAGCGGCGGAATGGGGAGCCAGTAGTATGTTTCATTTTTTGGCAAGCAGAGCCATCTTTGAGTGGTATTATCCCATCCATGAGCCTTACGGGAAGCCCTGCGATTAAATAAACGCCGTCAGTTGTGGGCTTTTCCTCTGGATACTTCCGCCAGCGGAGAGCGTCCCTTAACCTCTCATTCTCCCACATAACCGAGCCTTTTATAATTTTTTCCATGTAGTCAAAATCCATCACTCACATCCCTTGAGGGCTTCTTCTACTGTCTCAAAAATATATGCGGCATCTTCTTCTGAACGATAACTAGTGGAATATCCCAATTCTCTTAAAACCCATATCAATTGTTGGTTTTTATCAAAGAACTTATTGCGGTCTTTACGGTAACATTTTGCTTCAAGATCCAAGACGTCAATCACGCTTTTCAACCTCTCGTTCTCTGTCCGGAGTGCCTCACAAAACGGGCACGGTTTTAGTTCGCTCATGGCTTCACCTCGCTTACATCGAAAGTTACGGATTCTTTTGTCCGGCGGGAGTTGTGTATAGTTAACCCCGTTCCCTCGTTTGATATTATCCCTTTCGTTTTATTAAAACCGCCGTTCCTGACGATCCATCTTGAAACCATGTCAATCGTTTCCTTTTCTTTTCCTTCCGGTATGTTGTTTATGATTATTCGCATCTGTTATACTCCTTCGCATGTTTCAGCTTAGCCATGCCGGAAGGATTAACCCTTTATCCGGCTTATATTCTGTTCTTTGCGGACTAATGCCTTTTAGATTAGCAAAGGTTATATCCATAGTCCTTTGTGCCATTTCCTTTTTCATAGCTTCGTGTTGTTCCTCTTTTCGCTTGATATTATCAACAATTTCACCCTCTCTTTCTGCCGTTACAATATTAACAGTAACGGGTTTTGTTTGCCCGAATCGCCAGCATCGCCTTACAGCCTGATAAAACTGCTCATAACTGTCAGATAATCCAGTAAATACCTGATTGTGGCATACCTGCCAATTCATGCCCTGTCCGCTTAACTTAGGCTTACTGACTAAGCATTTCAGGTTGCCTTTCGCAAATTCTAACATCATGTCGGCTTTATAATCATTATCATGGTGTCCGGCTACTTCAACCGCTCCATCAATCAGATTTGTAAGCAATGCAGATTCATCATTCAAATTACACCATACTATATGAATATCGCTTGAATTATTGACAATATCCGCCGAAGCTTCGCATCTTGATTGCAATGATTGACGCCTTACACGGTTACGATCCTGCAATGTAAGCAAGCCTTTATCAAAGATGTTCAGGTCGTTCTGATCAACAACAACTGATTTGTAAATTAGTTCAGGCAGTTTATAATTTTGCTCGTTATATCCAAGATCCGCCGGATCGGATAACATCACTGCCCATGATGAAACAAAATTCCAGAACTCTGATTCAGCATGACCTTTAAGGCGCCAAGCTGATCCAGTATCCCCGCTATCGTTAACAAAGAACATTGACCGCATTTCTGAAAAGCTCATTATCCCCATAAACTCGCAATGGTTACCTAGCTCTTGTAAATCATTAGGAGCAGGGGTGGCAGTGCATGCAAGCTTATAAGGCACATTAGCCGTTTTTTCTATAATCTGGTTCCGGTAGTGCCCGTTGAAAGATTTGAGAAGGCTCGATTCATCCATAACAATACCGCCGAAGCATGACATATCAAAATGATTCATCATTTCATAGTTAATAATGTTAATGCCCTTGATTATGCCATCAGGATTACGGATATATTTACACTCAATACCGAATTTATCGGCTTCTCTTTCGGTCTGCCTTGCTACAGCCAGAGGGGCTAAAATCAGTGCGGGTTTGTTTGTTTTAACTAAAACATCATGTGCCCAATGCAACTGCATTGCTGTTTTACCCAGTCCTGTATCCGCAAAAACGCATGATCTACCCATTTTCAAAGACCATTTAACTATATCTTTTTGAAAGTCAAACAGCCTTGATATATCCGTGGAACACTCATGCCCCGAAGCTATAGTTTTTATCTGTTTAGTATTGATGAAAGCATCATAGTTATTCATTTAAAAAGTCCTCAATAGATAGAGCTTTTGGTTCGCCGTTCAGAAACAAATCCTCAGCCTTCTTGACATTATCTACAGCGCATTTAAAATAGCTTTCTTTCAGTTCCGTGCCAATCCCGAACCTGCCCATCTTAACTGCCGTATATATTTCTGAACCAATCCCCATAAAAGGACTAAAAACAGTATCGCCTTTTTTACTCCAGAGTGTTAAGCATCGCTCTATTGTATCCAACTGCAATGGACAGATATGCCTTTCGTCCTTGCCATCCCTTGCCATTTCAAAGTTAAGCGTTCTTGTCTGCCGTATATCCATCCAAACAGGACTAGCATACTCACGCCATGTTTCATGTGAGAATACGCCGGATGTGGGCGGGTTAGATCCTGCATAACTGGTTAAGCCTTCGGGATGTTCTATTGGGTCGGCGTTATCGTTGCCTTTCCTCATTGTGATAATATAGTCAGGTAATCCCTGTCTTACCATTGCGCTATCTTTGCATAATTGTTTGTGGAGTAGTCCTAGTGCATGTGTTCTAGTGGCTTCAATAAGCGGATTTTTCCATATCATAACCTCAGCATGATAAATAAAGCCTTCTTTTTGAAAGGCTCTGATTATATCCCCCCTGAAATCTTTTATGCCGATATAGCCATCCCGCTCTTTCATCGCAGGGATATTCATGCAATGGATTGATACAAGTCTGCCGTTTTTCGTTATCCGGTAAAGCTCTTTGATAAGAAAACCGAAGTGAATGAAAAATTCTTCATCGCTTTTACTATTCCCCATATCTCTGTCTGAATTTGAGTAAGTAAATAGGTTACTGAACGGCGGCGAGAATATAGAATAACCAACTGATTCATCCGGCATGCCTTTCGCAAATTCTATGCAATCAGCATGATATATCGCAAACCTTTCACTTATTGACTGATTAATAACTTTCATTGTCTACTCCTCCTATTAAACAACCTTCTGACCGCATAGCTCCTGATGATTGATACCGCCGTGAACCATGCGCTTATCTGCAGATTTGCGCTGAATGATACGTCAACGCCGAACATCGGGAATATTGCCAGCTGGCTGAGTATCGCAATGATATAGCCGATCGCAACGTTAACGCAGGATTCAGCAAGTGAACCTAGTCGGGTTTGCATTTGCCCACCCAGCTGAACAGGTCAAGGTATTTCATCCCCGCACCTTCCATAGCAGTTGACGCAGTGACACGCCGTATTTCGCTTCAAGCGGAGCCATATAGTCTTTAAGATTATCTTTGATAAAAACCTTCATGCCACTATCCAGAGCCTGTTTTAAAACATCGTCAACCCACTCTATAGGTGTGTGCTTATAGGGGCTTCCGTGTCCTGTGAGCCCGCCAATAATAAGGGCTCTTGCGGATGTTTCAGGCAGCTTCACTGGAGCAAGCAACGGTTCAACACTGATAAAATCAAGAAGGTCATGCCCGCCGTTGAAATCGGTATAGTGCTTGCCGTCAAGGGATGCACCAAGGAAAGACCTTTTATGTTTATTCGCAAGAAACTTATAAGCCTTCGGGTTTTTAGTTAATAAAATGACAGTTGAGGCAGGGTTCTTGAATGCAGAGAAAAGCAATATCTCGTGCATATGTAGACTAGGCTCTGCAAAAATATCATATGCCGATCCGACAAAGAAGGTTGTCGGCTTTCTTACCCTGAGCAATGCGTCATATACATCATTCCAATGCTCTGTAGTCTCCTGCCCCGTTCCGAACCGCCTGTGAATTTTCGCCATATAGCAATACGGGCATTCATGCGGGCATAAGCCACGGATGGGGTTTAACGTGCGGTCGCACCATTCTATTTTGCTCATAATATCCTCCTTTAACAATAAGCCGAAGGGAATATAATATTTACTCCCGATTTTCTGAGAATTTCCTTAACTTCTTCTGAGCAACGAAAACAAAGATCTATTTCTGTTATGGATGATATGAAAGCCCCATAACCATCGTCCCAAGAACGTTCAAAGATTATTTCACATCTGGCAGAATTTATAGTGTCCATATCGGTTGTACTCTGCTCACTATCGGCTATCTCTGGGAAATCGCTCCTGATCCTTTCCCCACACTTATCGCAGATACAATGCGCAATTCTTGTTACTTGTTCAGTTTTAATCTCTCTTATTTTGCTCATGATTTCTCCTGTTGATTACGAATTAAGAACGCCGCCACAAGGGCGGCTCAGATGCTAGGGAGGAGTGTCAGATGTATTGCTGATTGTTGTAAACGCCTTCAAGCAAGGCGGTTTTTGCTTCTTCCGGCTGTAAGTATGCGCCAGAGAGCTTCATCTCTATAGCGCATTTCAGCTTTGACCCAACAAGATCGATTGTCTCGCTTTTCTCGTCTTCAAACATCTTGCCTGTGACCGCTATCTTTTCGGCGTACCCATCGTCAAGAAGACTCTGGATATACTTTTTCGTAACATGCCCTGACATGCTCCCCTTTGTGTTGCCCATACCGATAGTTGTTGTCATGCTCAAACCTTCTATTGCTGTAAGTAGCTGCGGAAGCTCTCTGCCTGAATCAGTGTTCAGGACATCGTCAGCAAAATCAGAAGTGGGGCACTTGACGCTTATTTCAAGCTTTCTGAAAACGTCCCAACTCATGACCTTATTCAGCGCATCGTCCATGTAAATATGCTGAATCTCCAGAGGTGCTTTATCTACTGTCCAGCGCAAGAAGTCATTAAACACGGATTTACCGCATCCGCCTGAAGTTGTGACAAGTAAGCGCTTTTCAGGCACAACCAGACCATATGTGACAGAGCCAAGCCCGCCGTTTGTAAGCGGCACATTCCCTACCGTTCCATCACGGTCAAAGAACACCGGATGGTTTTCGTTCTCTCTGACAAGCCCGAAAAGATATGCCTGAGAACCGTCTATTTCAAAGGTCTCATAAAGCTTAAACATGATCTCTCTTTTGCTTGTCTCAAAGAAACCGAACGGCGCATAACTCAGCATGAGCTTGAACTTGTCCGCCAATGCCGTTATTGTCTCGTCTGCCACTTCGGCTATTCTGTAAAAGTTTATATTGATGCGTTTTTTCATTTAAACACCTCTTTCCGCTATTTCTGAAATATGGGCATAGTCTCCGGCTTCCCCCACAGAGAAAGATTTGCCGCATTTATCGCATTCAGTGAAATAGGTTATACTCGCTATGGAATATATATCTATTTCCCCGTCTTCGTTCCATCCTCTTCCAGATAAAGCGCAAGTTATGAGCGGCGAAGACATTTCTCCTCCGCACTCTTTATGCTTATAGGTCATTTCCCAAACCTCTCAG
>DOHC01000184.1 GCA_003535475.1 Nitrospiraceae bacterium | reverse complement strand
AAGCATAGGCATCATATAAAAATCCGGGCGATGGTCTGCAACAGGCAAAGGACTACGCAGAAATGCTTGGGCTAAAGTTTGCCTATTCAACAAACGGACACGGGATAGTGGAACATGATTACCTGATAGGCAAGGAAAGAGATTTAGAGACGTTCCCTGCGCCGGATGCATTATGGCAGCGCATACGTGCTGCTGAGAGCATAAACGACAATACAACTGCTGAGAGGATAATCTCCCCATACTATCACCTTTCAGGAAAATCGCCTCGTTACTATCAGGAAATTGCAATTAACAGAAGCGTTCAAAGTGTGTTGAACGGGAAAAAACGAATCCTCTTAAATATGGCGACCGGAACGGGGAAGACAGTTGTTGTCTTTCAGATTATATGGAAGCTCTGGAATACAAGATGGAACAGAACAGGCGAGCATAGACGCCCGAAAATCCTTTATCTTGCGGATAGGAATATCCTGATTGACGATCCAAAGGATAAGATTTTTACGCCATTTGGTGATGCCAGGTGGAAGATTGAAGGAGAGGCAGTAAAGAGCCGCGAAATATATTTTGCTATTTATCAGTCTCTTGCCAAAGATGAACGGCGTCCCGGTCTTTATCGGGAGTATTCCCCTGATTTTTTCGATCTGATAATTGTTGACGAGTGCCACAGGGGAAGCGCAAGAGATGAAAGCAACTGGCGAGATATCCTTGAATATTTTGAGCCGGCATATCAGATTGGCATCACTGCAACTCCGCTACGGGAAGATAACAGGGACACTTACAGATACTTTGGAAATCCTATTTATACCTATAGCCTTAAACAGGGAATCGAAGATGGGTTCCTTGCGCCGTATAAGGTTCATCGAGTTGTGACTTCTGTGGATGCCGCAGGGTGGCGACCGTCAAAAGGCGAACTTGACCGTTATGGAAGGGAAATACCTGACGGAGAATATACCACAAGGGATTTTGAAACAATAATATCTCTTAAGGTAAGAACAGAGGCGATTGCAAAACATCTGTCCGATTATCTTAAAAAAACAAATTTGTTTGATAAGACTATCATATTCTGCGTTGATCAGGAACATGCTGAAGATATGAGAAAGGCGCTAAACAACTTAAATGCAGCTTCTGTTAAAGAATATCCTGATTATGCCTGCCGTGTCGTCTCAGAAGAAGGAGATATCGGAAGAGGACATCTAAGCCGCTTTCAGGAGCTTGAGACAAAGACGCCGGTAATCCTAACAACATCAAAACTGCTCACTACAGGTGTTGACATGCAGACATGCAAAAATGTTGTGATAGTCAAAGTCATAAATTCAATGACAGACTTCAAACAGATTATCGGGCGCGGCACAAGAGTGCGCGCTGATTACGGGAAACTGTATTTTACAATTCTCGATTATACCGGAAGCGCTACGAGGCTCTTTGCCGACCCTGATTTCGACGGCCAGCCTGCGCTCATCACAGAAGAAGAGATGAATAGTCAGGGTGAGGTTATTAGTGAAAATGAAACTATGCCTTCGACAGAGGATACGAAATATATAGAAGACACTATTGGTTTTGGCGATGGGCAGATTAATGATGTTGCTGTTGACGAGGGACAATTGCCGCGCAAATATTATGTTGATAACGGCTCTATCGAAATTGCGGCTGATATCGTTTATGAGCTTGGCGCTGACGGAAAGAGATTGCGCATCATAAAATTATCTGATTATACAGGCGAAAAGGTGAGGGAGATATTCACTTCAGCTGCTGAACTCAGATCTAAATGGAGCATTGCCGATGAAAGGGCAGCGATAATAGAAACACTGGCTGAGAAAGGCATTGTTCTTGAAGATTTGATAGAACTTTCCGGCGACCCCGCTGTTGACCCCTTTGATCTCCTCTGCAATCTTGCCTTTAGCTTACCTAAAAGAAGCAGAAGGGAGAGGGCAGAACGCATTAAGAAAGAGAAAAAGGATTTCTTTGAAAAATATAGCACAGATGCAAGGCAGATTCTAAATGAAATACTTGACAAGTATATTGAACACGGCACAGCCCAGTTCAAGATACCTGACATATTAAAGATAGAGCCTATATCGAGGCATGGCAATGTGATGGAGATTTCTAATAAATTTGGCGGAGCAAAACATTTGAGAGAGGCATTAAATGAGATGCAGAATTTGCTTTATGCAGCATAGTTAGGGGAAATAATGGCGAAGAAAATAAAAAAACAGCAACCAATGACAACGGCACAGCAGTTAAGCTCTATCATAAAATCCTGCCGCGACATCATGAGGAAAGACAAAGGACTAAACGGCGACCTTGACCGCCTGCCTATGCTCACATGGGTGATGTTTCTTAAATTCCTTGATGATATGGAGCTGATTCGCGCTGAGGAGGCTTCACTTGCAGGGAAAAGATACAAGACAATTATAGAGTCTCCTTATCGTTGGCGCGACTGGGCAGCAAAAGAAGATGGAATTACAGGCGATGATTTGATTGCCTTTATCAACAATGACGAGGCAAAAGGGCCGGATGGCAAGAGGGGCGCAGGATTATTTGCTTATCTTCGCTCTATGCAGGGCAAAAATGGCGGTGATAGAAGGGATGTAATTGCAACGGTGTTCAGAGGTCTCAATAACAGAATGTTAAATGGCTATCTTCTTCGTGACATCCTTAATAAAATTAATGGCATACACTTCACCTCATCCGATGAAATTCATACAATTGGATATCTTTATGAGTCTATGCTAAAAGAGATGCGGGACACGGCAGGAGATTCCGGCGAGTTTTATACGCCGAGGGCAGTAATCAAATTCATGGTTAAGGTAATTAATCCGAAACTCGGCGAGACTATTCTTGACCCTGCATGTGGCACAGGAGGATTTCTTGTTGAAGCATTTGAACATCTCAAAGCTCAATGCAAGAGAACTGAGGATTTCAGAAAACTTCAGGAAGAATCCCTTTATGGTATAGAGGCAAAATCCCTTCCGTATCTCCTTTGCCAGATGAACCTTATGCTTCACGGTCTTGAATATCCTCAGATTGATCCCGATAATGCTCTAAGAACTCCCCTGAATGAGATCGGGGACAAAGAAAGGGTTGATATAGTTCTGACCAATCCGCCATTTGGCGGTGAGGAAGAAAAAGGGATACAGAATAATTTTCCTGACGATAAGAGGACTAATGAAACTGCGCTCTTGTTTTTGCAGTTGATTATGAGAAAGCTAAGAAAACCTGTTGGCGGTAAAAAGCCGGGAAGGTGCGGACTTATTGTGCCGAACGGAACTTTGTTCGGCGACGGCGTATGCGCAAGGATTAAGGAAGAACTATTGAAGGAATTTAATTTACATACAATAGTCAGGCTTCCAAATGGAGTATTTGCGCCTTATACAGGCATTCCAACAAATCTTCTGTTTTTTGACAGAGGCGGTACAACAAAGGGAATTTGGTATTATGAACAGCCATTGCCTGAAGGCAGAAAAAGTTACACAAAGACTAAACCCATGCAATTTGATGAGATGGAAGATTGCATCAAGTGGTGGAATAGCAGGAAGGAAAATGAAAGGGCATGGAAGGTAAAGGCAGAGGATGTTGTCGCAAACAACTTTAATCTTGACATCAAAAACCCTAATACGAAAGATGACTTTGAGCACATGCCGCCCGAGCAGTTAGTTGAGGATATCATGAAAAAAGAAGAACGTATTGCTGAGATTATGACAGAGATAAAGCAGATATTAGGAAGAGGGGTAAACAGTGTTAAAGAAAACTGAGCCTCAGACGAAAGGCATAAAGGGCTATAACACAATTCTAAGCGATGTTGCTGAACTCCTTGAATCAGCCCGCCGGGTGTCTGCAAGGGCAACAAATGCAATTATGACAGCAACGTATTGGGAGATAGGCAGGAGGATAGTAGAGTTTGAACAAGAAGGAATGGACAAAGCAGAATACGGCAAAAAAATTATTGAGCGTCTTTCTTTTGATCTAACCAAACAATTTGGTCGTGGTTTTTCGAAACGAAATGTTGAGCAAATGCGACTTTTTTATGTCTATTGGCCAATTGCGCAGACACTGTCTGCGCAATCTGGAAAAAGCCAGACACTGTCTGGCGAATTAGGCAGCGCTGAAAAAATGCAGACATTGTCTGCAAAATCCACCCTAAAAGATATTGCAAATCGGTTTCCTCTCCCCTGGTCGCATTATGTCAACTTTCTAAGCGTTAAAAATCCAGAAGCACGCGCCTTTTATGAAAAAGAAGCCCTTCGCGGCGGATGGTCTGTGCGGCAACTGGAACGCCAGATTAACACGCAATTTTATGAACGGACTGCTTTATCCAGAGACAAGGCTGCTATGCTTAAAAAAGGTGCAAAACCTTTGCCTGAGGATGCCGTAACACCAGAGGAGGAAATCAAAGACCCATTTGTGCTTGAGTTTCTTGGGCTTAAAGATGAATATTCAGAAAATGACCTTGAAGAAGCCCTAATACATCAACTTGAGAATTTTTTGCTTGAACTCGGAGGAGACTTTACGTTTGTAGGAAGACAACGAAGGTTGCGCATTGGTGATGAATGGTATCGTGTTGATCTTCTTTTCTTCCATCGCCGTTTGAAGTGTCTTGTTATCATAGACCTGAAGCTCGGCAAATTCACACATGCTGATGCAGGGCAGATGCATTTATATTTAAACTACGCGCGTGAACACTGGACACATATAGATGAGAACCCGCCAGTAGGCCTGATTCTCTGCGCACAGAAAGACCATGCCGTCGCCCGGTATGCCCTTGAAGGCTTGCCGAACAAAGTCCTCGCCGCTGAATACCGCACAGCCCTGCCTGATGAAAAGACCCTGGCGGCAGAGATTGATAAGACACGCAGAATGCTGGAAGGACGGGGAATAGTGAAATCGCAAAAGGGTAAAGGGAAATGAATTATATTTCAATGCGGTCTCGATTCCTTTTTTGCTGTTATTCCGTGCTTGACACGGAATCCAGTCTTTTAAGTTTTTTCTGGATTCACGTTTTCACGGGAATGACGAATAAGAGTCTCATATGAAATGGCCAATGGTGAAACTGGGAGAGGTTTTAACAGAGCGTAAAGAAGTCCCTTCACAAGAATCTCTTTTGTCAGGGAGTGTTCGAATTGTAGAAAAAATAGGCTTTAATGATGGAAAGATACAACTACGCATAGACGGTAAAACAAAAACCGGTATGATTCTCATACATCCTGGTGATATTGTCGTCTCAGGGATTAATGCTGCAAAAGGCGCTATCGCTATTTATGGAAAAGAGCACACTGGTCCGATAACAGCGACAATACATTACGGCGCATACATACCAAACAAAGAACGAGTAGACATCAACTTTTTATGGTGGCTCTTACGGAGTCGTACATTTAAAGAGTTATTATTAGAATATGTTCCGGGAGGCATAAAGACAGAATTAAAAGCAAAACGATTTTTGCCTATTCCCGTGCCTATTCCCTCTCTTTCAGAACAAAAAAGGATTTTAGCCCGGATTGAGGAGTTGGCAAAAAAAGTTGAGGAGGCTCAAAGACATAAAATCAAAGCTACTCATGAGGCGCAAAAATATATGAATGCTTGTCTTTATAGCATAATGAGTACTCTTAACAGCACCGCCCATTTTCAGGAAGTAATTACCTTCAAACCACGCAGTGGTCCGTCTTTTGTTACAGCTAAGAATGCTACTGGCATACCAGTTCTGATGCCCTCTGCTGTAACAGGCTTCGGGGTAAATCCACAAAAGGTTGAATACTCAATTGAGCCAGCTCTTATTAATGAAAAAGATCGTCTTATGGCTGGTGACATCTTGATAGCGAGGGGTAATAAAATTGATCAGGTTGGCAATGCGGGAATTGTACCATCAGATTGTGCTAACTGGGTATGTGCTAATCTTTTAATGAGGCTTCAGATTGACACTGCGCGAGTTGACCGTAATTTCTGCATTTATTGGTTGCGGTCGCCACAAATAAGGACTCTTGTACGTCAGCAAATGTCTGGCACAAATCCCAATATCCAAAAAATCAATCAGCAAAAAATTCTTGCGTTTCCTTTTCCAGCAAAAACGCCGTTATCCGACCAGCGCCGCATTATTGAATACCTCGACAGTCTGCAATCCAAAGTTGACGAACTGAAAAAACTTCAGTCTGAAACACAAAAAGAACTCAATGCCCTCATGCCGAGCATTTTGGACAAGGCTTTTAAGGGAGAACTGTAGATGTCTGCAAAAATCAAATTCAACGGCACGATTACAGCGGTGAAGGCAAGGATTAGGCTGCTACGTTCTTTTGATCAGGTACACCATGCATATCTTGGCTATACATTAGTCATGGATGCCGTTGTTGACGGGAAGGATTGGAAAGGCTGCCGGATTGCAGTAGGGCAAAAAACACATGAGAAACACATTTTTCTAAAAGGGGATCACATTTCAGGCGAAGCAGTGCCGATCGAGCATTCTGAGCAGGAATGGGCTGATTTTTATAAGGTTAGCGGATTGAAGCTAATCAGCCGCGGCGATGCCTCTGAAAATCATCCGGCAGATATGAATGGAGGAATCGCCTCGCCGCTGTCAGTTTACAGAGAAAATGGACATTTGAGGCTTGATCCCAAAACATACGAATCTAAATGCAGCCTATGCTCCTGGGGTCTCGTTATGGCTACTGAAATAATCCTTGACCACTGGAATCCATCAAGAAAAAAATGGCGGTTTGAGACTCACTGCTATGGGCCGAGAGACTGCTCAAATTATCGTCCCGGTAAACCGAGAACAGTTCAGGGAAGAAAACCCGGAATGGTATGGATTGATGATGATTTTGAACGGGCACGGTCCGGAGATTATTGAAATAGCAATTTCCAACAAAGTTTACGCAGTATCTGATATGCCTGCTTTACTTCAATGAAATATTGCACGATAGTCCCTCTTTTCTCTGCGACTTATTGTCCTTATATGTTAAAATTTCATTAACATTTCGAAGCTGTCTTAGGAGAAGACATGATAGGCGTTATAGGCGGAAGCGGGGTTTACGAGATTGATGGAGTTGTCATCAAGGAGGATAAAAGAATCTCAACTCCTTTTGGCAATCCTTCCGATCCTTACAGGATTGGCGGGATATCAGGGATAGAGGTCGCATTTCTTCCAAGGCACGGTTCTCCGCATCACATTGCTCCGCATAAGATTAACTACAGGGCAAATATCTGGGGGTTCGGAGAACTCGGAGCAGAAAGGATTATCTCCGTGAATGCGGTCGGGGGAATAAGTCCCAAGCTTAAACCGGGCTCGATTGTCATTCTTAATCAGATCATTGACATGACAGAGGGCAGGGCATCAACATTCTATGATGAAGAAGAAATAGTGCATGTGGACTTTACCGAGCCGTATTGTCCTGAGTTGCGGGCAGCGTTACTCACAGCAGGTAAAAATGCAGGGGTTGCGCTTAAAGAGAAAGCCGTTTATATATGCGTCAACGGCCCGAGGCTCGAGACTGCTGCGGAAATAAAGGCGTTTTCTTTGCTTGGCGCTGATGTGGTTGGAATGACAGGCATGCCGGAGGCGTCTTTGGCAAGAGAACTTTCGATATGCTTTGCGGGAATAGGGGTTGTCACAAATTTTGCTGCCGGCATTTCAGGTAACAGGCTTACCACAACCGAGGTCGTAAAAACAATGGCGGAATCCGCAGAAGTTGTGAAGATTCTTTTAGAAAAGACATTTGCTGCCATACCTCATACGAGAAAGTGCATGTGCAAGGACGCCCTTGCGAATGCAAAGATGTGATACTATATAAAATTCCCCATGGATACTATTCTTATAGTTGAAGACAGAGAATCAATGTCAGATATGCTTAAGGAGACCCTAAGAACTGAGGGCTACAGGACTATTACGGCAAAAGACGGGCCGGAAGGCATAAAAAAAATAAAAGAAAACAGGATTGACCTTGTACTTACTGATTTGAAACTTCCCAGAAAAAACGGCATAGATGTATTAATGGCCGCAAAGGAAGAGAATCCTTTAATGCCGGTAATTGTAATGACTGCCTTTGGGTCTGTTGAGACTGCTGTGCTTGCAATTAAAGAAGGCGCATTTGATTTTATTACAAAGCCTTTTGATACCGACCATCTTCTTGTGCTTATGAAGAGGGCGCTTGAGACTCAAAGACTGATGACAGAGAATATGCTTATGAAAGAGGAGTTTTCATCACAGCTCGGACTGCCGAGGATAATAGGCAAAAGCGAAAA
>DOHC01000166.1 GCA_003535475.1 Nitrospiraceae bacterium | reverse complement strand
GAGGCAAAACAACCAATTGCTACTCGGTTGTTTTGCCTCTCTAAAAAATTAAAAGGAGATATGTACATATGAATGGAAATCAAAGAGGTCTTTCTTTTTCTGATATTAACACTGACTGGAAGTTGGCGCTCGATGCTGACAATGTATTCTGGGGGCTTGTGCCAAAAAATGATAATGGTGACTTCCTGCTGCCGGAAGACCTGATAACACTGTACAAAAATAAAAGGGCACATCTCGATAAAGAGCTTTACGATTTCAGATTCAATACAGATTTAAACTGCGTATACATAGACCCTACTGACAGATGCAATGCCAACTGCACATACTGTTACATCCCCGCTGAGATAAGAAAACATGGAAGCCAGATGACAGGGAAGGATCTCAATACTGTGCTGGATAAAATTGCGGCACATTTCAAGAATTTAAGGGAAAAACCTCTAATCGTCTTTCACGCTGCTGAACCGCTGTTGGTGAAAGATATACTGTTTGAGTCCATAAAAAATTTCAGCAGCAAATTCGTTTTCGGCATTCAGACCAATGCACTCCTCCTTGAAAAGAGAGATGTAGAGTTTATAAAAAAATGCAGGATTGGCATAGGCATATCGCTTGACGCACCAGATGCCCGCACAAACAATCTATCACGGGTAACAGCAAAAGGCGGAGGCAATTTCGAGAAGGCTGTTCAGGCATTAGACTGGTTTAAAGGCTATGAAGGGTTGAATGTAATCTCGACTGTCACAAAATTCAATGTCAAAAAGCTTTCAGAGCATGTAAGATTTCTTCATAAGAAAAAAGTGCAGTGCATACTTTTAAACCCTGTCCGGGTGACACAGAAACAGGCATTGAAACAAAAGCCGGATGAAAAGGTGTTTGCGAAAGAATTAATAAGTGCTGTTGAGACAGCGATTGATTTGACAAAAAAATCCGGCAGGCAGATCGTTGTAGGCAACTTTGCAAATGTTATTCTTGCAATAATATCTCCTGCTGCCAGACGCATGATGTGTGACATCTCCCCTTGCGGCGGAGGCAGGACATTTCTTACAATCACTGCAAACGGCGATATGGTTCCTTGCGGCGAGTTTATCAGCTTCAAGGAATTTTCAGGAGGAAATATCTTCAAGACGTCGATTGAAAAAGCAATGAACTCAAAGCCATTTAAAACAATCAGGGCAAGGACTGTGGAAAAGATCGATGAATGCAGCGCCTGTGACTTCAGGCATATATGCGGCTCGCCATGCCCTGCTGAGATGTATGCCAGAGGCAATATGTACAGAAAGGCTGAGTTTTGCGAGTTTTACAAAGAGATGATAAGATATGCCTTTAAATTGATATCGGAAGATAAGGTTCCATATCTTCTCAGAGAAGGCTCTCTGCAACAGATGCAGTATGAGTACCGTTATGCGTAAAGGTTATATACATATTTATACAGGAAACAGCAAAGGCAAAACCACTGCTGCATTAGGGCTTGCGCTAAGGGCAATGGGGGCAGGCCTTAAGGTATTCGTAGGACAGTTCGTAAAAAAAAGAATATGCAGCGAACATAAGGCGCTGGAAAGATTTAAAGACCTTATAACCATAAGGCAGTACGGCACCGGTTTTCTGAGAGCAAAAGTCCTTACCCCATCCGAAAAGGCATCTGCGAAAAAAGGGCTTGGAGATGTAAAAAAAGCGCTCCTGTCAGGGCAGTATGATATGGTGATACTGGATGAGATAAACATCGCTGTTCACTACGGACTGCTTAGCGCAGATGATGTGCTGAAGTTGCTTGATAAAAAGCCCCAGAAAACAGAGGTAATTATAACAGGCAGATATGCAGATGAAAAACTTATCAAAAAGGCAGACCTTGTCACAGAGATGAAGGAGGTCAAGCATTACTTCAAGCAAGGTGTCAAGGCAAGAAAAGGGATAGAATATTAATTCTATTCAATATTATCTTTAACGACGATTAAAAAATGAGAAGGAGACATCTGCGGTTAGGATATACAACAGGCGCATGCGCTGCTGCAGCGGCAAAGGCAGCAGTAATGATACTGCTAAACGGGGTTAATCGATTAATCAGTGAATCACAAAACAAACAATCTTTTCCTATTCACCCATTCACCCATTCACCTATTCACCATGACATTGAAATTCCTTTTCCTGATGGAAGCAGGCATAAATTCAAGATACAGAATGCAGGATGCAGGATGCAGGATAAAATAGCATGGGCTTCAGTTATAAAGGATGCCGGAGACGATCCTGATGTTACGAATCGGGCTGAGATAGTGGCGGAAGTAAAATTAATAGAGCAGCAGGATAATAAAGATAAATCCATGTCAACTACTGGACTGCTGCGCTACTGCTCTACTGCTCTTGAAATCAAAGGCGGTAAAGGCGTTGGTGTAGTTACAAAGCCGGGGCTGCCAATACCTGTCGGCGAACCGGCAATAAATCCAGTGCCGAGGAAAATGATAAAAGAAGCAGTGACGGAAGCGCTTAAAGAGAGTTTAGAGTTAAGAGTTATGAGTTATGAGTTAAAAAATAAAAAAAACTCCAAACTCCGAACTCCAAACTCCGAACTCCAAACTCTTGAAGTTATTATCTCTGTCACTGACGGCGAGAAGCTTGCAAAAAAAACCCTGAACCAAAGGCTGGGGATTATGGGTGGGATTTCCATACTCGGGACAACGGGGATAGTGAAGCCTGTATCCTCAGATGCGTGGACGGCAACCATCAGGTCGTCAATGGATGTGGCAAAGGCGACGGGACAAAATGAGATAGTACTTTCTGCAGGAAGAGCATCAGAACTTGCACACATGAAAAAATATAATCTGCCTGAAGAATGTTATGTCATGATGGGTGATTACCTCGAATTTTCACTTCTTGAAGCAAAAAAACATGAGTTAAAAAAAATCCATCTGTGCGCACAGTGGGCAAAGATGCTGAAGATTGCTATGGCAACTCCACAAACACATGTCAGGCACGGAGCAATTGATTTAAAAAAGGCAGTGGAGTTTTTAAAAAAACTGGACAATGTTTCACAGCTTACAGGTCACGAATTCAATACAGCACGGGAGATTTTTGATTTTATCAACTCGTCACTCGTCACTCGTCACTCGTCACTATTTTTAAAGGTCTGTACCGCTGCAAAAAAATATGCTGAAAAAATTTCACCTGGCATACCTGTTAATGCTAATCTCGTGTCATACGAAGGAGATATAATAGAAACAAGTGAGTAAAATCTACGTCATAGGCATTGGATATAAAGCTTTAGATAATAGGACAAGGGAAATTATTTTAGCTTCTGAAATCATTCTCGCATCCAAAAGGCTCTTTGAGGTTTTTAAGGGATATAAAGAATATGAGGAAGTTAAAGATAAGATAAAGGTCATAAACCATGTGGAAGAGACAATGAAATTCATTCACTCGTCACTCGTCACTCGTCACTCGTCATTCATCACCCTCCTCGCCTCAGGCGATCCTACATTTTTTGGAATCGGCAGAAGGGCAGTCAGGGAATTCGGAAAAGAAATCGTAGAGATATTTCCTGATTTATCAAGCATACAGATCGCGTTTTCAAGGATAAAAGAATCATGGGACGACGCCTTTCTCATGAGCCTTCACGGAGGGCCTGACCCTGAAAAGAGAAGAAGACTGCCGTATGAGTTGGAAGATATTCCTTCTTTACTTCAAAAACATCTCAAAATCGCTATTCTTACGGATAAGGAAAACAATCCGGCAGCTATAGCGAAAGTCCTGCAATCAGCAATCAGCAATCAGCAATTAGAGGTAAAAATGCATGTATGCGAAAAACTGGGATATGCTGATGAAAAAATAACAGAAGGCACACCTGAAGAGATTGCAGGGATGTCATTTGCAGAGCCGAATCTGGTAATAATAAAGACTATTGACCAGAGACCGCAGGCCAGAGAAAATCCGCCCATCCCCCTTTTAGCAAAGGGGGGCGGGGGGGGATTTTTATCTCATGACAAGATTAGATTCGGATTAACAGAAAACGAGATTATTCATTCAAGAGGGCTCATAACTAAAGATGAATTTAGGGCAGTTACCATCCACAAGCTGAGCCTTCCTCAAAAAGGTGTGCTATGGGACATTGGCGCAGGGTCAGGTTCTGTATCAATAGAGGCTGCAAGGCTGTCTCCTGAATTAAAGGTTTTTGCCGTTGAAAAAGATGAGGAGCAGATTAAAAACATCAAAGAGAACAGGATTAAATTTGACGCCACCAATATTGAAATAATAAAAGGACAGGCTCCTGATGTTTTGATAAACCTTTCAGCCCCTGACAGGGTTTTTATTGGCGGCAGCGGAGGAAGTCTATATAAAATAATAAGCATTATCAAAGGCAAGATGCAGGCAGGTATAGTTGTAGTAAATGCCGCAACAGTTGAGACTCTGAACATTGCTATCGCTGAGCTTCAAAGAAACGGTTTCCTTGTTGATGTCTCACAGATTTCTGTTTCCAGAATGAAAAAGATCGGAGAAGGCAACTGCTTTTCAGCATTAAACCCTGTTTTTGTAATAAGGGGAGAGAAGAGATAAAGCTGACTTCACAGTATTTTCAAGGAGAATGGCGATTGTAACAGGCCCAACTCCACCCGGAACAGGAGTGATGAAAGATGCCTTCTTCTCAGCGGACTCAAAATCAACATCTCCGACAATCTTCCCGTCTTCAAGAATTTTAATCCCTATATCAACCACAACAGCGCCTTCCTTAATCATATCGCCCTTTATGAGGCCGTGAACGCCTGTTGCCGAGCATACAATATCAGCCTGACGGATAAATGATGCAATATCCCTTGTCGCTTTGTGGCAGATCGTGACAGTTGCCTCTTTAGCGAGGAACATCATGGACAAAGGTTTCCCTACGGCAAGGCTCTTTCCAATCATCACAACATGCTTTCCCCTGAAATTCACGCCATAGCGCTCAAGAAGCCTTATCACGCCGAAAGGCGTGCACGGGAGAAATCCTGCCGGCTCAGGCATGAACTTATGCCCGTACAGGCGATCATATGCCCCCTCCTTGAAAATCTGGAAGGTGGTTTCATCCGCAGCCAGCCTTCCTACTGAGAGGGAGCCGAGGCCGTCAATATCCTTTTCAGTGACTATTGAGTTCACAACCCTCCTTGAGTTTATCCTTATAGGCAGAGGAAACAGCACAAGCA
>DOHC01000292.1 GCA_003535475.1 Nitrospiraceae bacterium | reverse complement strand
TAACATTTATTGTGAGGCAATTCGATTGTTAAATTAATTGAATTTATTGGCATTTTTTGGTATAGTTCTATAATTTGTATGGAAGACAGAGATAAGAAATATTTGCTTGAAGCAATTCTTTTTCTTTCAGGCGAGCCTGTAACGTTGTCGTCTTTGAAAGACGTCACTGAGATACAGGATACGGAACTCAAAAGGGGTATGGATGAGCTTATGGCAGACTATAGAGAAAGAAACGGAGGAATCCTGATCACCGAGATAGCCAACGGTTACCAGATGATAACAAACACTGCGTATGCTCCCTTTCTGAAAAAATTCAGAGCCAAGAGCGCCTCTGCAAAACTTTCAGCATCAGCCCTTGAGACACTTGCAATAATCGCATACAGGCAGCCAATTATCAAAGCTGAGATAGAACAATTAAGAAGTGTAAATTCAGACGGAGTTGTAAAGACACTCCTTGACAGAAAACTTGTGAAGATACTTGGGAGAAAAGAAGCTCCGGGCAGACCTCTGCTTTACGGGACTACGAAAGAGTTCCTGCAGTATTTTGGGTTAAAAGACCTGACAGAGCTCCCCACCCTTAGAGACATTGAAAGGGAAGAAGCAGCCTGATGACAGGAGAAACAATATGAAAAGATTTTGCCTTGTTGCTGCAATATTATTAATTTTTTCAGCGTATGCGCATGCAGATGTGACATATAAAATAAAAAAGGGCGACACCCTTTCCGGAGTCTCAAAAAAATTCAATGTCAGCGCTAAGGAAATCCGCAGCCTTAATAATCTTAAAAAATCGTCAAAACTTAAAATAGGACATACTTTAATAGTCAAGAAGGCAGGTCCAAAGACCTATACTGTCAAAAAAGGTGAAAGCATTAACAGGATTGCAAAGAAATTTAATATTGACGCCAAGGAGCTGAAAGACATCAATCTGCTTGACTCTGATTCTTTAAAGCCGGGGCAGAAACTCCTTCTTGAAGCCGAACCTGAGATTGAAACCGCAAAAATAAACTTAGAGAAAGAGATAGAGAATATCTCGGAATCAGAAGAAATAGCTCAGATGAATGCAAAAGATCGGGTTATATTATTCGCAAAAAAGTTTATTAACATCCCGTATAAATTCGGCGGCAATAGCATTATGGGCATTGACTGTTCAGCGTATGTTCAGAGAGTTTACAGCCTCATCGGAATAACCATCCCGCGTTCAGCAAGGCTTCAGTTCAAGGAAGGAAAAATCGTTGACAGGGATTCTCTCTCTATCGGTGACCTTGTATTTTTCAGGACATATGCCTCATTCCCTTCTCATGTAGGCATATATCTGGGGAACGACCTTTTCATACACTCATCTTCAAAGGGTAAAAAAGTCAGCATAGACAGCCTTAAAACGCCATACTACTTCAAGAGGTTTATAGGCGGAAAACGATTCATCATAGACAATGCGGAAATAGAAATAACAAAACAGCTCCAAGAAGGATAGCATCAGCCGTCATACATAACTTTGCCCATATCGCTTACGTCATAACCTCCGAGATTTGCAACCCTATCCCTGAATTCATCATCTTCCCTGATAATGCTTAACAGAGCCCTTATCATTTCTGTATTGTAGAATTCAAATGGGACTGCAAGATCATAGCGCTCCTTTGCAACAGGAATAAAATCAAGCCCGAGCGCTTTCGCAGACGCAAGGATTGCAAGTCCTGTGTCTGCAATGCCTGTAAGCACCGCTGATGCGACACCCATGTGAGTGTATTCCTCCCTTTCGTATCCATTCACATCTTCGGGTTTTATTTTGAATTCCCGCAGGTGTTTGTCAGTCAGCAGCCTTGTTCCGGCGCCTGCTTGCCGGTTGATAAAAACAACATCCTCTCTTGTCAGGTCTTCAAATCCTTTTATATTTTTTGGATTGCCTTTCAGAACAAGAAGCCCCTGCTCCCTGTAAACTAAATTTACGAGAATAATCCTCCTGTCAAAAAGAAGCCTTTTTACAGAAGAGACATTATACTCTCCTGTCTCCTCGTCAAGCAGATGTGTTCCTGCAATATGCGCCTCTCCTTTTTTTAAAGCCATCAAACCGCCCATTGAACCAACGTGGCCTGACGAAAGTGAGAGTTTCAAGTATTTCTTCTTCAGTGAATTTGCAAGCAGGTCAAGCGCATTATCATGGCTTCCGATACATACTATTGTATTTTCTATTTCATTTTTTGTTCTAAGCAGTTCTATATTCACCTCTGAACCTGCGCCTATTCCCTCAGACATGGCAGGTATTCTCACAAAACCATCTGCGCGCACAAGTGACATCAAAACTCCTGCCCCCCGCGAAACAGGAGTGGCAATGAATTTATCTCCAACCTTCCCTGCCTTGACCCTTAAAAATTCTTCCTGTCCGAGAGTTGAAGCAACCTGCCTTGAAAGCGCCGCTCTCAAAACCTCAGGGGGTTCCATTTCTATCCCCTGCCACCTGTAAATCACAGGCTTTGCGAAAAGATTAAAAGTTATGAATGCCGAGACAGGATATCCCGGAATGCCGAGCACAGGCTTGTTTTTAACAACGCCTATTATTACAGGCTTCCCCGGTTTTATGCTTACACCGTGAAGTATCACTTCACCGGTTTCGCTTATCGCCTTTGATGTGAAATCCTCAGAACCTGAAGATGCGCCTGCATTGATAACAACCATGTCTCCAAACTTATGAGCCTCTAAAATTGCGTCCTTTAATTCGTCAAGGTTGTCAGGGACAATCTTGAATCTAACAGGTTCTCCACCCCATTCAGAAACAAGACTGCAGAGCACCCTTGAGTTGTATTCAATGATATCACCCTTTTTTAAATTACTTCCCGGCTCTACAAGCTCCGTGCCTGTCGGCATAATTACTACCCTTGGTTTTCTCCTGACGTTAACATCTATATACCCTCCTGCAATCATTGCGCCTACATCAACAGGCCTTATTCTGTGATTTTCAGGAAGTATAAGCTCTGTGGCAACAATATCCTCGCCAATCACTCTTACATTCTGCCACGGCGTTGCAGGCTCGGTAATCTCAATATTGCCTTCATACACATTTACATCTTCTATCATTATCACTGCATTAAAACCATCAGGCATCGGGTCTCCTGTGTCAATATAAACTGCCTGCTCACCGAGCTTAAGTTTTTTTGTGGATGTCTCGGATGCGCCAAATGTTTCCTGATACTTAACAGCATATCCATCCATTGCAGATGAATGATAGAAAGGAGACGAGAGTCTTGCCGTAACAGGTTCTGCTGTTATTCTTCCAAGGGATTCCGAGACCATTACTTTTTCTCCGGGAAAAGCTTTAAGAAAACCCTGTGATTCAAGCTTCTTGAGCCATTTTTCTATGGCCTCATTAAGCGGGGTTGTCTCAAGATATAGCTCACGCTTCAATTCCACCTCTTACATGTCTCTGGATTTTTATTGATCACATAGGGTTCAAGCCTGTTAGAAAAGGGAAGCTTTTCTAACAGGGTAAACATGCCTTAAAATCTCAGGAATGCACCTATTCCACCTGCGTCTAACAGCTCTTTATTATCTGCTATCACTTCTGTCAGCAAACCTTGTTCCACTGCTCTCTGCGCTGCAAGGTCAATAAGACAATTGACTTCCTTCATCCCTCCCTTACAATAAGGGCAGGCAGATACCTTTTGCTTTGAAAGATGCCTGCAGTTCCTGCATTCATACCCTGCATCTTTAAAATCCTTTATGAATATGAGCTTCATTATTCTTCCTTCCTGAAGCGCATTCAGGACATCCTCTATGCCTATGACTGCATTCTGCCCTTTACCCGCTGCTGTCAGCAAATCAGAAACAATCGCTTTCTCCTCCATGCTCTCAACCCCGCTTATCACAGTCCTGACCTTTTCAAATATATCATTGACATTCGCAAACATCTCTGAATGAAAAGAGCCCACAATTTTTTCACTGACTGCCTTTGGAAGCATCTCTCTTACCTTTGCAATAGCATCATCAGAACCGCCTGTTATTATCCTTTCTATCCTTTCAGCTGCCAGAAATGACTCCAGTTTTTTTACAACGTCCTTTATATGCAGGCTGACATGATAATCTATATGCCGTTCAAATCTGTGTCCTGATAAAGAAAACCATCCTCCTCCTTTATGTTTCCCCGGCACATCCTGAGTATGCACCTCGCCGTATTCCTCTATCTCGCCAAGATGCACAAGGAACAAACGCGCAGATTCCTTGTCAACAAGAAGCACAGCATACTGCTTATAATTATCAATTATATCAAGCAGGGGCTGTATATACGGCGTCTTATCCGCTATTATTGCGTTCTTTACAGGGACAGCAAGATAATATTCCTTCCAGAATGACTTTTCAGAAGAAGTGATAATGGCCAACCCTTTTTTGAATTCCCTCTTATTGCTGGTGACAAAAGCCTCAAGCTTTTCAATATCGCCTTTAATCTTTTTAAGTATCTTCGTATCCGTTTCTTCCAAAATATTTTTAATCATATTCTTAAGATGTATTACATAGTCCCCTTTTGTGTTAGGGCTTACATTAAGATAGAGACTTACAAAATAGCTGCCATCAGCCTGAAGCATCGCAATCTCTTTTAACTCTTCCCGATTAATCATTTGTCCCTCCTTCAT
>DOHC01000017.1 GCA_003535475.1 Nitrospiraceae bacterium | reverse complement strand
GGAGTTCGGAGTTTGGAGTTCGGAGTTTTTACTCGCATCATGCATCATGCATCTTGCATCTTTTCTGAATGCTTCAATCAGTCCTTCCGCATTAAATCCATCCGGCACTAAGTCAACCTTTATCCCGTATCTTTGTATCTCCGCTGCTGTCTTTGTTCCAATCGCGCATATCCTTATGCCTTTCAAATCCCTGATGTCTTTATCTTTTTCCATCAGCCTTTTAAGAAAATATTTCACGCCATTGCCGCTTGTAAAAATTATCCAGTTATACTCCTCAATCTTATTTATCGCGCTGTCAAGCTCATCGTAGTTTTCCGGCGGCGCTATCTCCATGGTCGGAAACTCGATCATCTCCGCTCCTAATTCTTCAAGAGGTTCAAATCCTCCGGCATGCTCTCTTGTCACAAGCACTCTGTGTCCAAACATTGTTTTTTTCTCATACCACATAAGTCTCTTTCTTAAATTCACCACTTCGCCGACCACCATAACTGCCGGAGGCTTTATCTCTTTTTCTTTCACAATGCCTGCGATGTCTTTCAGGGAGCCTGTTATGGTCTTCTGGTCAGGCCTTGTGCCCCATCTTATCACTGCAACAGGCGTGTCAGGGCTTCTGCCGTTTTCCATCAGTTTTTTTACAAGGACATCCATGTTTTTCACAGCCATTAAAAAAATCAGCGTGCCGGCTCCTGTTGCAAGCTTTGACCAGTCTATCGCGGACTCTTCTTTTGTCATGTCCTCATAACCGGGAATTACCGCAAACGAAGATGAATACCCCCTGTGCGTGATAGGTATGCCTGCGTATGCAGGCGCTGCCACAGCAGAGCTAACGCCGGGCACAACTTCAAAATCAATATTGCTTTCAGCAAGCGTCTCTGCCTCTTCTCCGCCCCTGCCGAATACAAAGGGATCACCGCCTTTAAGCCTGCATACAACTTTTCCTTCCTTTGCCTTTTCAACGAGAACTTTGTTTATTTCATCCTGTGTCATTGTATGGTGTCCGCCTCTCTTGCCGGCGTATATGAATTCAGCGTCATGTTTTATATAATTCAAAACCTGAGCATTTAAATGGAAATCATAAACCACCGCATCTGCTCTCTGGAGGCATTTCATGCCTTTGACTGTGAGCAGTCCGATATCGCCTGGGCCTGCGCCAACAAGATAAACTCTGCCTTTTTTCTCGTTCATAAACAGATAATTTTAACACAAACAAGCAGAAGCTCTCTCCATTAAATATTCCATGAAAATTCACTAACAAACTATCAACACTGCTTTCACCGATAAAATCCTTGCAAATCAGGCAGTTACAAAAAAATAACTTTCCGCTTGACATACACAAGATATTGTGGTTTAATTACTGAAACTTCATTTAACAACACAAATTATTGGAATATAAGGAGACTCCTATTCGTGGAGATTTGCAAGGGCTTTGAAGATTGGCTTGCCTGCTTGAAATGCCCTGCTATCTGTACAAAAGCCTGTCCAATAGAAAAAGAAAATGCCATTGAAGAGCTGAGACAGCGGATGAATTTGCGTGAAAGTTATAACAGCCGGACGGAATTTAAAGAAATAATATAAATCATACAATTTTAACAGGAGGAATTTATGAAGGTCTTAAATGGTCTCAGCCTTACACAGAATGCAATAAAAGTCCTTGAGAAAAGGTATCTCAAAAAGAATGAGGAAGGAAAGATCGTAGAGACGCCTCATGAGCTTTTCAAAAGAGTTGCGCGGAGTGTTGCGGCTGCCGACCTTCACTATGGAAAGACAGAGGCGGAAGTCAATGCGGTAGAGTCATCTTTTTATGATATGACAACCTCTCTGGATTTCCTCCCTAACAGCCCCACGCTGATGAATGCGGGAAGAAGGCTGGGACAGCTCTCTGCATGTTTTGTTCTCCCTGTCGATGATTCGATGGAATCCATATTTGATGCAGTTAAAAACGCCGCAATAATACATAAGTCAGGCGGAGGAACCGGATTCAGCTTTTCAAGGCTCAGGCCCAACGGAGATGTCGTAGGCTCAACCAAGGGCGTATCATCAGGCCCGATATCATTCATGACGGTGTTTGATACGGCAACAGAAGCAGTAAAGCAGGGCGGGACAAGAAGAGGCGCAAACATGGGCCTTTTGAGAGTTGACCATCCTGACATTATAAACTTCATCACATGCAAGGATGAAAATACAAAGCTAAACAATTTTAATATCTCGGTTGGGCTCACGGAAGAATTCATGAATGCGCTTGCAGAAGACAGGCAGTATGACCTCTTAAACCCGCACACACAGAAGGTTACTCACAGGCTCACGGCAAAAGAAGTGTTTGACCTGATAGTAAACCATTCATGGAAAAATGGAGAGCCGGGCATTGTGTTCCTTGACAGGGTAAATGAATCAAACCCCACTCCGCATATAGGTTCAATAGAATCAACAAACCCGTGCGGAGAACAGCCATTGCTTCCTTATGAATCATGCAATCTCGGCTCTATCAACCTCGCAAGCCACGTTACAAGTGAAAGTGAAGCACAGGTTGACTGGCAGAAACTGAAAGACACTGTATGGAAATCAGTTCATTTCCTTGACAACGTAATAGATGTAAACAAATACCCGTTGAAAAAAATAGAGGAGATGACAAAGGCAAACAGAAAAATAGGCCTCGGCGTTATGGGATGGGCAGACATGCTCATACAGATGAACGTCCCTTACAACTCTGCGCGTGCAGTAGAGCTTGCCGAGGAGGTTATGGGATTTATACAGGCAGAGGGCAAAAAGGCATCATCAGCGCTGGCGGAAGAAAGAGGAGTTTTCGAAAATTACGAAGGAAGCATCTATGACGGAAAACTCAGGGTAAGAAATGCAACAGTGACAACCATTGCGCCGACAGGCACATTATCCATAATCTCAGGATGCTCATCGGGCATAGAGCCGCTGTTCGCAGTCTCATATGTAAGAACTGTTATGGAAGGCACAAAACTTATAGAGGTAAATCCGCATTTTGAAAAAGTCGCCAAAGAGCGCGGTTTCTGGAACAGGGAATTGATGGAGAAAATCGCCGAGAAAGGGACTATAAAAGATTTCAAGGAAATCCCTGATGACGTCAAGGCTGTATTTGTAACAGCGCATGACATAACGCCTGAGGAGCACATAATGATGCAGGCTGCCTTCCAGAAATATATTGACAACGCGGTATCAAAGACAGTCAACTTCCCGCATGAGGCAACGCCAAAGGACGTTGAGGATGTATATCTGCTTGCATACAAACTCGGCTGCAAAGGAGTCACTGTTTACCGCGACGGCTCAAGGGAAGAGCAGGTTCTTACAACAGGCAAGTCAAAGGAAAAACCTCAGGCAGCGGATGCAGCCCACTCACAGAAAATAATCCCGAGGAAAAGGCCGGAGATGATTAAAGGCTCCACGCGCCTTATGAAAACAGGATGCGGACATTTATATATCACGGTTAATGAAGATGACAAAGGACATCTCTTTGAACTCTTTACATCAATGGGCAAGGCAGGCGGATGCGCCTCAAGCCAGGCAGAGGCAATCGGCAGGCTCATATCCCTTGCTCTCCGCTCAAACATAGATCCTGACGAGGTGGTGAACCAGCTTAAGGGAATATCATGCCATCAGCCTTCATGGGCTGACGGCGGAAAGATACTCTCATGCTCTGACGCCATTGCAAAGGCTATCGAGAAACATAGAAC
Source organism: Nitrospiraceae bacterium (assembly GCA_003535475.1). Taxonomy (GTDB): domain Bacteria; phylum Nitrospirota; class Thermodesulfovibrionia; order Thermodesulfovibrionales; family UBA1546; genus UBA1546. Next base: position 9,093 of record DOHC01000017.1, on the reverse strand, counting down.
AGACGGCAAGAAAGGAAACGGCAACGGGCACAAAGACACCTCGGCAATCATGCTGATAGGCGCATGCCCCGAATGCGGCGGCGCTGTTGAGCACGAAAGCGGCTGCGCAGTCTGCCACAACTGCGGATTTACAAAATGCGGATAGAGGGAGAAAAATAATCATAGAAATTAATTTTAAGGGCAGAAGATGTTACTGCCCTTTTTTGTTTTGGGAGAAAAGTTTTTTGGTTTAGTGGGTGGAGAAAGGATTTTATGAAAGAATTGACTGAAGAACAGATTAAAAGACAGGACAGTGTTGATAATGCAATCTATCAGCTTATCCGTGAAATCAATCCGGCTGATAAAGAGATTGCATGGGATATAGAGATGATAGGAGAGATTAGAGACGTTGTCGGAGAATGGATGGTTGAGAGATTGAAAATTACAGACGAGCAGAAATTTTATCCGGGGTTAGAGGAATGATAATCAAAAATGAACCTCGTAGATAAACTTAATTTAGATTTAGCTTGGGCAAGAGTAAAAAATGACTCGAAGACAGATTTTATTCTGTCATCTTATCTTTTCCAGACCTATGAGCGGCATATCGAAGAAAATCTTAAAAAACTTCAAGAAAAAATAGCTCATGGATATAAAGTATCCGAGGTATGGGATATTGATGTTCCAAAACCCCATTTTGTACTCAGACCGGGTTCTGTACCAAGAATAGAAGACAGAATTTATTTTCAGGCATTAGTTGATGTCATTGCTCCAGAAGTCGAAAAGAAGATAATACCAATTACTGATAAGGTTATATTTTCACATAGACTATCTGAAAAACCTAATGATTCCCTTATGTTTAGACAGAGCCTTTGGAATGAATTCGAGCAAAAGGTTAGGAATAATTTTGATGATGGGAAAACAGTCTTAGTTGTAACGGATATCGTAGGGTTCTTTGAACATATAGACCTTAATATTCTAAAGGATTTGCTGATACGTTTTTCGTGTGACAAAGAGATTGTTGATAGCATTTATGAAATACTCAAGTCATGGAAACGTAGGACCAATATAAATAGGGGAATTCCGCAAGGGCTTTGGCCAACTGACTTTTTGGGAAATATCTATTTAGATTCAGTTGACAAATATATGTTAAGACATAGTTATGATTATTTCAGATATGTTGACGATATTAGAATTTCTTGCTCAACAATTCCGGAGGCCAGAAGAGCCTTGAAAACCTTGGTCGAAGAACTGAGGAGATTGAATCTGAATGTGCAAACAAAAAAGACGGTCATTTATTATGGCAGCAAAGTAAAATCATTTATAGATGAACTTTCTGAAAGAATGGCAGAAATAAAAGACGAGGTTAAGGAGGCTTTAAAAGAAGAAATTGCAGGGGAGATTATCAACGAGGCCAAATATACTGAATTGCCTTATGGTGGAACAAGTCGTATCGAATTTAGCGATATTGAAGATGAAGTAGAGGCTGAATTAGAAGAGAAGAAGGAATTAATCGAAATTGAATCACTTAGAAAATTTTATGAGGATACTATAAAGAACACTATTCCATCGTCAAAACATTTAAGGTTTTGCCTTAATAGGTTATCCCAATTAAAGGACGGTATTGCACTTAATAGAGCCTTAGATTTGTTGCAGGATATGCCATATGAATCTAATACAATAATTAGTTATCTGAAAAACTTCCCTGATAACAAAAATATTAGAGCAAGAATTATTCAGTTTCTGAAAAGTGACTTCAATATCTATGATTGGCAGGAAATGTGGCTGTTAGAATATCTTTTTTCCTGCAAAGACTTACAAGACTCTGAGATTGACTATTTATGGAATGTTATTGAGGATCACAATAAACATGATGCCGTGCGCATAAGAGCAATTCTTCTTTTGGGCAGAACTGGCCTATCCGACCACTTAGAAAGGCTAAGAGTCTTATATGATAAAGAAAGAGATGAATATGTAAGAATTTCCATCATAGTAAGTTTAAGAGAATACGATAAAGGCCCAAGAAATTATTTCTATAATTTATGCAAGGGGCATTCTGCGTCTATTGACCAAGCAATAAGTTATATGAAAGAGATTTCTAAATAAAGGTAAGAGAGAAAATTATGATTCTTAACCCCACTATAACCCTTGGAGGCAGATTTGACTGATATTATGCGCCCATATCTTTTTGAGAGAACAGCGGTTGCTTTGCTCGACAAGAAGCCCGAGGAAGAGACACTTTATTCTATTGAACAGCAAACTGCTTTAACAGAAATAGAAACTCTCGACAATAAATTGATGCAGCGCTTCCATAATAAAATCAAGCTTCAGCCGGAATTAACACGGCAGCTTGTAAGTTTTCAAGCCAATAAACCCAGACCGACCTACCGCTGGTATAAATACAAAGAGGCGTTTTCCGCATCTCTTATTGAACTTCTGTTGTCAAAATATGGAATTACATCCGGCAAAGTGCTCGACCCGTTTGCAGGCAGCGGCACTGCCTTGTTTGCGACAAGCGATGCAGGAATTGATGGTGATGGCATTGAACTGCTTCCTATCGGACAGCAGATTATCCTTGTAAGGAAATGTTTAGAGAGAGAATTTACAAAAGATGATTTTGCTTGCCTTAAACGCTGGGGGATTGAGCGACCTTGGACTCAATCACAACTCAGAATATCTCTTTCTGAGTTACGCATTACAGTAGGCGCATATCCTAAGAAAACTTTTGAATTAATCGAGCAGTATATGGGGGCTTGGCAGAGAGAAAATGAACGGGTTCAGTCTGTTTTACGATTTGCCTTGTTATGCGTGCTGGAATCGGTCAGCTTTACACGAAAGGACGGGCAGTATCTCCGCTGGGATTATCGTTCAGGCCGCAGGCGAGGCTCAAAACCATTCGACAAAGGGGAAATACTCAATTTCGATAAGGCCATATACTCCAAAATAAACGAGATTTGTGATGATTTGGAGGCAGGCAAGGATGCCTCAGAACTATTTTTCTCAAAAGTTTTACAGGGCGATATAAATCTTTTTTGTGGTTCATGCCTTGATATAATGCCTACATTGCCACGGAACTTATATAACGCAGTGGTGACATCTCCGCCTTATTGTAACCGCTATGATTATACGAGGACATATGCATTAGAATTGGCGCTTCTTGGTGTAGGAGAAGAGGAGATAAGCAGGTTTAGACAAGAAATGCTAAGTTGTACGGTTGAAAACAGGGCTAAGGATTTATTAAAAATTAATCCGGCGTGGATAAAAGCTATAGCAACAGTCGATAATCAAGAATTATTACAGGCTATTTTGCATTATCTTGAAGAAGAAAAATCTGAAGGGCGCTTAAATAATAACGGCATCCCCAGAATGGTGCGTGGCTATTTTTATGAAATGGCGTGCGTCATTGGCGAGTGCGCACGTGTCTTGAAACCAAATGCCCTTTTATTTATGGTAAATGACAATGTGCGTTATGCAGGCGCAAGTATTTCAGTTGATATGATCCTTTCTGACATAGCAGAAAATCTGGGATTCCACGTAGAAAATATTCTTGTTTTGCCAAACGGCAAGGGCAACAGCAGCCAGCAAATGGGTAAACATGGACGTAATCCATTAAGAAAATGTGTTTATGTCTGGAGGAAGATATAATGGCTAAAAACAAACCGCATCGCAAACATCTTTCCGGCAGCGCTGACCTCGTCACTACTTATGAAGAAGTTAGAGCCGGATTTGTCTCCCTGGCACTTGAAAAAAACCGTAGAGCAACCCCTTTTGTGGAGCAGGCTCGTTCTCTTAAAGCGGCTGCATCTCAAGCCGAAACTCCTGTTGATTTGCTTAACATTGAAAGCATACAACCGGCCCTATTGACAGCCTCAGGCGTGTCAGACAAAGCAGTAAATTATCTCCTGCCTGAAAACAAGACAGAGGCAATCCAGGGATTGATTGCAAAATACCTTGAACCCGCAGGGTCTGCATTTGTTGAAGAACTGGTTTTTAGATTTCTGTTAACAAGGGGTGATACCTTGGGTGGTTCAATGCGAAATATCGGCGGAGTCATGGGAGAGCGCAAACTGACTCGTGCGACTCTTGCGAACCTTGCGCTTGCTAAAGTCCCTTATCAATGGCTTCACTCTGACAGTAAGGAATGGATAATCGGTAAAGATGACGATGCTGACATAGAACTGTATCTTACCGCGCTCAGTTGGTCATTCAAAGACAAAACTCGCACTATGATTTATAACCGGACGGTGCCTTTTATACGCAAAAATATAGATTTGTGCCTTCTTGATTGTAAGCCTCAAGAATTGAAAACCGCCTTTAAAATTCCAGCTCGTTACGTTGCACTTGGAGAACTCAAAGGCGGTATTGATCCTGCCGGAGCAGATGAACATTGGAAAACGGCAAGAACATCTTTAACTCGTATACGCAAAGCATTTTCTAATAAGCGGCTTTCTCCTTATATATTTTTTGTTGGTGCCGCAATTGAAAACAGCATGGCCGAGGAAATATGGCAACAGTTGGAAGATGGGACATTGGCTAATGCTGCTAATTTGACGAACGCGGATCAAGTTGCATCTTTGTGCGGATGGTTATGTAGCTTATAAAGCCCAAGCCAGCATAATCACCGGCGACAGCCGTGAAATCAGAGAGGTTTAACTTTTAACTTGGAAAAATATGAATGTATCCATTGCGAAGGCATCAGTCAAATACTGATACTTAAAGACACCGAAAAGGCAACAGAGCCGACGATAGAGTTTTGCCCTTTCTGTGGAATGTCAAACGAATATCCAAAAGAAATATAAAGTGAAGACTGAAAAAAATAAAAGATTAGAGAAAGAACAATAAGCATTATTCAGGGCGATTGCTATGCGTCCCAGCAATGATATTACATTAAAGAAAAAACTCTATCTCGCCACTTTTGAATTCATCAGCGGAGAATATGAGCAAAGTTTTCATCGACTGTTATATGCAAAAAATGCAAAAGATCTGGATAAGCAGATTCACAGATATTTAAAAGACTATTACGGTCTGGGGAATACCTCAGAGATTGATGATGATGTTTATTATTACTGGCATGGTGAAATTGCGGTGAAATATCGTGGCTGGGAAGAAATCACGGACTCTAAGCAAATTGTTGACAGGCTTCTTTGGTAAGAAGCCAGACTACCGGGAGTCTTGGGACTGATAAGACGCGTAGGAGAAATTGGAATATATAAATGGATAAGAAAAATGAGAAGCCCACCCTCATCCCTCCTCATGGCGGATACCGCAAGCTGAAGTCTTATCAGACTACAGAAATCATTTATGACGCCACAGTTGTATTCTGCGATAATTTTATTGGCAAGCGGTCGCGCACTCATGACCAGATGGTGCAGGCAGCGCGTAGCAGCAAGCAGAATATCGCAGAAGGCAGCATGGTGTCCGGTACTTCAAAGAAGAGCGAACTTAAACTTATCGGCGTAGCCCGCCTGCTGCTTGACTACCATGACTTTTTGCGTCAGAAGGAACTGCTTCCTTGGGAGAAGAACCATCCGATGGCGCAATCCATCAGAAAGCTTGCTTTTGAAGAGAATAGGTCTTATGGGACTTATAAGCCCTATATTGAAGAAAAAAATCCTGAAGTCGCTGCCAACACCCTTATCTGCCTGATTCATCAGGCGAATTACCTTCTTGACCAACAGCTGCGGCAACTTGAGAAACAATTCCTCGAAGAAGGCGGATTCACGGAAAAACTTTATCAAGCGCGGCAGCAGGTCAGGAGAAAATAAAAGCGGAAGGATTGACTAAAAGGATAGCGGTTAATTAATATTTGATAGGATTGAAAAGGAGCCGAATATGAAAATCAGGATTATTCTTTTAGGAATTTGCCTCATCATTGCATGGAACTCCAATACAGCGATGGGGGCTGACGCCCAGATTTATTTCGACAAGGGCAACAGCTTTTACAACGACGGTGATTTTGACAAGGCCATCTCAGACTATACAAAAGCAATTTCAATAGACCCGAAATACTCTGAGGCTTACTTTAACCGCGGTCAGGCATATTTCAAAAAAGAAAAATACGAGGAGGCAATTAAGGATTACACCAAGGGCATTGAGTTGCAGCCTAAGGATGCTGAGATATACCACCGCCGAGGCATTGCGTACTTCAACAGAGGGCAATACAACAATGCCATTGAGGACGCAACCAAGGCAATCTCCCTGAACCCGAATTTTGCCCTTGCCTATTACAGCCGCGGTCTTGCCCACGCCAAAAAAGGTCGCTATGATGAAGCGATTGAAGACTATAATAAGGCTATCACTATAATCCCAAGCTACGGCGACGCTTATTTCTTCCGCGGTGTTGCATATACAAGGAAAGCTGCCGCTGATTTTAAATATGCATGCGATAAAGGGAATAAATATGCATGCGATAACTATAAACAGCTTTCCGAATAATCTGCATTTATGAGTAAAGCAGGTGATGCTAAAGAACCTCATCGCCCTGACTGAGCATATCATCTTTACAGACTTGATATTAAAAATAAAAGTGATATAATTGGGTTAAAGTCTGAGAGGAAAAGGAGGAATTGTCATGGCAAAATTAATAATATATGAATGCGACGAGTGCGGCTGCGAGGTCACAGTTAAAGAGATGCCGGAGACACAGTTACGCCCGATCTATTGCTGCGGAGCGGAGGTGGAAGAGATCTCCACTGCTAAGAAGAAGGCTGTAAAGACAAAGAAAAAGGCAGTCAAAAAGAAGGCCGCAAAGAAGAAAAAGGCAGTTTCAAAGAAAGAGAAGAGATAACGCAAACAGCAGATGTGCACAACCTGTTATCCTGATGACATTGAGGTATGCCCGTCATGCAAAAGGGATGACGAAGCATATAAGCTTGGCGAATCCGATTCTCCCTTTGATTATATGGGAGACGGAAGATTCAGATGCATCTGCGGTGAAGTTTTCTCTTTTGTAAAAACTGACAAAGAGGCACAACGCAATGCCAATGTTTAAAACAATGCTTAGAACAGACAGCAGTATTTCGCCGCTGTTTATCCGTCTTGCCCTCGGCTCGGTGATGTTTGCCCACGGCAGCCAGAAAGTGCTGGGATGGTTCGGCGGCGCAGGATTTGAAAAGACAATACAGATATTCTCATCGCAGATGAATTTCCCGTTCTACCTCACGCTTATCCTGATGTCTATAGAGTTCTTTGGCTCTATCGGCCTCATACTCGGATTCTTCACAAGGCTCTCCGCGCTTGGAATAGGCATATCCATATCAGTATGCGCATACATGAACCATCTGAAAAACGGATTTTTCATGAATTGGTTCGGCCGGCAAAAAGGAGAAGGGATAGAGTTTCACTTACTTGTGGTTGGCATTGCCATCGCCCTGATAATAAAAGGAGGCGGGCTTATTTCTATAGACAGGATATTTTCAAAGGGCAGATAACGCCTCTTCTTAGCTCATCAGTATATCAAGCAGCCGGTCAAGTTCGTCGAGGGAATAGTATTCTATCTCTATCCTCCCGCCTTTTTTGCCTTTGTGCTGAATCCTTACCTTTGTGCCAAGACTCTTTATAAGCTTGTCTTCGAGAGATGCTATCTGAGGGTCTTTATGCCCTTTGTGTGTTTTTGGTCTTTTTGTCCCTGAAAGAGTGATGCTTTTTGCCAGTGTTTCTGTGNNGTCCTTTATTTATAATCTTTCTTGCGGCATCTGTCTGATTTGCCCTTCCTTCAATAGAAAGGAGTGCCCTTGCATGTCCCATGCTCAAAGAGCCGTCAGAGATTAATGACTTTATTTCATCGGGCAGTTTCAGAAGCCTGAGGTAATTGGCAACAGTAGCCCTCTCCTTCCCGACCCTCTCCGAGAGATCTTCCTGCGTAAGATTAAACTCACCCATTAGTTTATGAAATGCCTCTGCGGTTTCAACAGGATTAAGGTCTTCCCTCTGTATGTTCTCTATGAGCGCTATCTCCAGAGAGTCTCTTGATGCAACATTTTTTACGATTGCCGGGATCTTTTTAAGTCCTGCAAGCTGCGCTGCCCGCCACCTCCGTTCGCCTGCAATTAGCCTGAACGAACCGTCTCCTGCCCTTGAAACTATAATCGGCTGGAGCACGCCCTTTTCTTTTATAGATGCGGCAAGTTCCTTGAGAGAGCCATCCCTGAAAACCTTACGGGGCTGTTCTCCTCCGGCAGATATACGGCTGACTTCCAGATGAAGTATTTCTTCGCCCTTTTCAGGAATTAATGCGTCAAGTCCTCTGCCCAATGCCGTTTTCACTCAATATCTCCTTTGCCAGTGACAAATAACTCTGAGCGCCCTTAGACCTTGCATCATAAAGCAAGGCAGGTTTCCCGTGGCTCGGCGCTTCTCCAAGCGTTACATTTCTCGGAATTACAGTATTATATACCTTGCCGCCGAAATGTTTCCTGACCTCTTCCGCGACCTCATTTGCAAGCGTATTTCTTGAATCAAACATGGTAAGGAGTATGCCTTCAATATCAAGTGCGCTATTGAAAGAATTTCTCACAAGCCTGATGGTGTTTGTCAGAAGGCCGAGACCTTCAAGAGCATAGTATTCGCACTGCACAGGAATAAGGACAGAATCAGCAGCCACAAGCGCATTCAGCGTCAAAAGCCCGAGAGAAGGCGGACAGTCAATAAATATATACTGGTACTTATCGCGTATGCCTGCTATCGCATGAGAAAGAATATGCTCTCTGCCGCCGCGCCCGACAAGCTCCACCTCAACGCCGAGGAGGTCTACGGTTGAAGGGATAATGCCGAGATGTTCTACTGCCGTTTTCCTTATTGCTTCCGTTATCTTGCACTTTTCGGAATAAAAATCATAGAGAGTCTTATCGCTATTGTCTCTTGATATGCCAAGTCCGCTGGTAGAATTTCCCTGAGGGTCAGTGTCTATGATGAGGATATCTTTTTCTGCAAGGGCAAGCGAAGCGGCAAGATTTACCGCAGTTGTGGTCTTGCCGACACCGCCTTTCTGATTGGCTATTGCGATTATTTTACCCATAATCCGAAAACTTTTATATTATACCAGTTTCACTATAAGATTTTGGAAAAGAATATAGATCAATAAAAACTTTCAATGTAACACCAAAATGATAATGTCCT
>DOHC01000271.1 GCA_003535475.1 Nitrospiraceae bacterium | reverse complement strand
ATAAATGGAAGGGTTGGCTGAAACCAACTACTGAAACCAAATCAAGAAGGATCGGGATAGGAGTTGGTGTGCATGGAAACGCCGACATCGGAGAGGATGCATCAGAAGCTTATGTACGCCTTCATCCTGATGGAACTGCAATGCTTTTTTCATGTATAACTGAACATGGAACAGGACAGAGGACAAACTTCGTAAAAATGGCAGCCGAAGTTCTGCAGCTTCCCATTGAAAGAATCTCTGTCACACCTTCAGATTCAATGATCAATCCCTATGAGTTCGGACCGGCAGGATCAAGGGGAACTTACGCTATCGGAAGCGCCATAATTTCGGCAGCACAGGATGCGAAACAAAAGCTTTTTGAGCTTATATCCCCTGCTCTTGGAACAGATCCTTCAAATCTCTATACAACTGATGGAGTAATCTTTGTAAAAGATGATCCTGGAAAGCAGATATCCTGGAAAGCCATGGGTATAGACCGCACAATAACCGGCTACGGACGTTTTGAACCGGACTATACACTCTCCAATTGCATGATGACTTTTGTAGAAGTTGAGGTTGATACGGAAACAGGAAAAGTAACATTAAAAAATATAGTTAATGCTACAGACGTAGGCCAAATCATAGATCCTCCCGGACTTGAAGGACAGCTAAACGGGTGCCTCGGTTCAGGAGGCATTGACAGCGCTCTGTTCGAGGAAACGATACTGGACCACAAAACAGGCCATATACTTAATGCCAACATGATTGATTATAAATGGCGTACTTTTGAAGAATTACCTTCCATAAAAAATATGGTTCTGGAAACACCTTTTCCAAGTCACCTCTTCCATGCAGTAGGAATTGGAGAAATAGCCACCTCTCCAGGACCTTCGGCAGTTCTAATGGCGGTTTCCAATGCCTTAGGCACATGGATTCATGAATATCCTGTTACACCGGAAAGGGTGCTTAGAGCTATTGGAAAAACAACTCAAAAAGCAGGATTACGATGAGATCATTCAGACACATAAGCGCTCGCACTACTGAAGAAGCCTGTGAACTGCTGGCAGAATATAAAGGCAAGGCAGTGTTGAATGCAGGGGGTACTGATCTGCTGCTAAGCCTTAAAGGAGAAAACCTCTTTGATTATCCTGAATTAATAATTGATATAAAAACAATACCCAATCTTGACTATATCAGGGAAGATAAAAATACACTGAGTATAGGCGCATTAACAAAACTTTCCAACATTTCTGATCACCCTCTTATTAATAAAAGATACCTCATGCTTGGAGAGGCTGCCCGCTCCGTAGCCACACCACAAATTCGTAATGTAGCCACCATAGGAGGAAATCTCTGTCAGGACGTACGCTGCTGGTATTACCGTTATCCTGGCCATATTGGCGGTCCCATTCGCTGCATGCGCAAAGGAAATGGCCCCTGCCCGGCTGTTGCCGGTGACAACCGCTATCATGCAATTATGGGTGGAAAAAAATGCTTCGCAGTTTGTCCTTCAGATATTGCAACTGCCCTGGCAGCTCTTGATTCCAGAATACTCGTAACAGGCATTAAAGGAGCAAGGAAGATTGCGCTTAAAGACTTTTTCAATCCACTGGGAAAAACACTGTCCCCGGACGAAATGGTTGTAGGATTAGAAACTAAAAAAACATCAGCAACTGCCAGGCAAAAATTCCTCAAATTTACTCTAAGGAAGCCTGTTGACTTTGCAATTGTCAGTGTTGCAACAGTTGTATATCTGGAAAAAAATATATGCACTGATGCACATATAGCTCTCGGAGCTGTTGCACCTGGGCCTGTTCGGGCAATAAAAGCCGAGGAATTTTTAAAAGGAAAAGTAATAAATAGCGAAAATATCTCAACTGCAGCCAATGAAGCTCTTTCAATGGCGAGACCACTCAGCCGTAATGCATACAAGCTTGAGATAGCAAAGGCTCTTGTAAAAAGGTCGCTATCAGGAGATTGATATTACTTCTGTAATCCTTTCAAGGTCTTCCCGTGAATAAAACTCTATTATAATTTTACCCTTATTTTTCCTGTAAGTAATATCCACTTTTGTTCCCAGCTTTTCTCTAAGTGATTCCTCCACATAAGGAAATGGCGATGACCTGCCTGTTGATTTTTTCTTAATTTCTCTCTCAAGCTCTCTTACTGAAACTCCTTCTTTTAAAACCTTTTCAACAAACCGCTTCTGTTCATTTTCGCTTTCAAGTGTAATCAGAACTCTCGCATGACCTTGGGATAACCTTCCTTCAGCAATCAGCTTTTTTATCCATTCAGGCAGCTTGAGAAGCCGTATAAAATTCGAAACAGAACTGCGATTGATCCCTATTCTTTTTGCAAGTTCTTCATGGGTATAGCCAAACTCCTCAATAAACCTTTCATATACAACAGCCACCTCAACAGCATTCAGATCAACCCTCTGAAGATTTTCAATCAGAGCAATTTCAAGAGCTTCTCTATCATCAACATCTTTTATTATGGCAGGTACTTCATTTAATCCTGCCATAATAGAAGCTCTATATCTTCTTTCCCCTGCTATGATTTCATATTTGCTGTTTTTCTTTCTCAGGATAACAGGTTGGAGAAGCCCTTTTTCCCTGATAGAAGAGGATAGTTCAACAAGAGATTCATCCTTTATGTTAAACCGGGGCTGGGTTTTACAAGTAACTATTTCTTTTACTGATACTACCCTTGTAACACCTCTTTCTTCCATATCCTTGAGTATGGCTGACAAACCTTTTCCCAACGGATCTTTTTTTAACATCAGTTTCCCTTTTCAAGTATTTCTGAAGCAAGTTCAAGATAACTCTCAGCGCCGCTCGAACAAATATCATAAAGCAAGACAGGTTTCCCGTAACTTGGCGCTTCGCTGAGTTTTACGTTTCTCGGTATTATTGTTTTAAATACACTGTCGTTGAAATAGCCCTTTACCTCATCCATAACTCTGAATGAAAGCTTGTTTCTCTTATCAAACATTGTGAGAAGCACACCCATGGTTTCCAGCCCTGGGTTTAATCTCCTCTTGATTACAGTGACAGTTCTGAGAAGCATCGCAAGCCCTTCAAGAGCAAAATATTCACA
>DOHC01000159.1 GCA_003535475.1 Nitrospiraceae bacterium | reverse complement strand
GAGTGGAATGGTTTTAACAATTGAGACAATTCTCTTGGCAAAAAGAACAGCATAATATTTTGAATCCTTTGAGATATAGTCACAGATTCCCTCAAAATGGGAAATTGCACGAGGGGACCACTTTATGCTGTGAGCCATTTAGACATCCGCTTTTCAACTTCTTCGTGAGGAATCCCCTTCCCCTCGTCTAATTCTTTCAGGCCGGCATCGACTTGTAGTTTGAAATACAACTCTGCCATAATATCATCGATTGAAATCTCTTCAGACAGAGATTGAATCATCTTAATAACCTGCTGTTTCACGGCTGCCATTTAAATCACCTCCTCAATGTCCTTTAAATCATTATAAAACAATCCGTCAAAAAGCTGGTATAATTTTGTTTAACGTTCAAGGCCAAAAGAAGTGCGGTGGCATTTGGATGTCAATCTTTTGGCCTGTGTTAGGCGACGTAAAACCATTTTACTCCTTTCCTACAGGCATTATGTATAAGGGCTGTTCTTTATCCCCTATATTCATTATCTTTTTTACTTCCTCATCATCAAAAGCCCCCATAACCACTGTCCCAAGATTTAACGAAACTGCTTGCAGATAAATGTTTTGAGCGGCATGACCAACCTCTATATGCACGTATCTTATACCCCTTTCTCCATATTCCCCGGTTGTCCGTTCATAAACTGCCGAAAATACTATAACTGCGGCAGCATCTTTAACCCTAGGCTGGTCTAAAGCAGCATTACATAGTTCAGTTCTTTTATCCCCTTCCACAACCATCGCCAGTTCGTGCTTATGAGGCTTATACTTATAAACTCCATTGGGAAGATCGTTCACATTTCCAGCAAGAACATAAAGCTCAAGTGGATAGAGGGCTCCTGCAGAGGGAGATGTCCTGAATCCCCTTGGATCTGTAATTCCTTGCGCAGCCCAGAGGAGTTGTGAGACCTCGGTAAGCGTCAGTGACTCATCTTTATACACTCTGACCGATCTTCTTTCGAGCAAAGCCTGTTCGACCGAAGTGTTGCTATCATATTTCGGCTCAGGTAGTTTTATTTTTTCATTGATGGACTCCATAGGTTCACGTTCATCTACCTTTAGTTGCTGTAACATAAAAAACCCTCCAATTCCTACACCCATCAATACTATGACCATCATTACGATATGTATTTTTTTCATAACATCACCGTTTTAGATTTATGTCGTCTAACTTGAATATATCCGCAACTATTGCGTATACACTACCAAAATAGCGGGATAGACGCAATGCGGATAGTCCGTATTTCATGGGGGTATTATAGTGAAACGATACAAAATAAAAAAGGGCGGTCAAATCTACCGCCCTTTAGATTCAATTAGTTATCTAAACCCCTGCCAGTGCCTTTTCTATCTCACTTAACCTTCTCTATAAACTCCTTTGCTGCTTTCATGGCGTCTTTCACCATGTCAACATTGTAAATAAGTCCGCGGTAGTAGCCTGCAATATGCAGGGTATCGTAAAGACCTTCAAATTCTCTCGCGAGTTTTCCGTTATTTATGGCAAAATATTTTTTTAAGACTTTTCTGTGTTCATCCACAGACTTAGGGAGGTCTTTTTTAGTATAGCCTCACTCTCTGGGCAAAATAACCCCATTGCGATTTCTTAAAAATAATGGCATCATTCATGATTATAAACCCCTCACAGAGTCTCATATGTTGTGAACCTATACAAAACGATTGACTTAATGCAGAGAATCTGCTAAAAAGTTACTATGGATATACTTATTGTGGATGACGACCCTTATATACAGAGATCTCTCTCTTTTGTCCTCAGGAAAGAGGGCCTTATAGTTGAGCTTGCATCAGACGGTGAAGAGGCTATCAAAAAGGCCAGGGTGTTTAGGCCGAAAATAATATTTCTTGACCTTATGATGCCAAAGATTAACGGGTTTAATGCTTGCAGGACTATAAAATCAGACCAGGAGCTGAAAGGTTCTTATGTGATAATCCTCACTGCCAAAGGCCAGGAAGTGGACAAGGAGTTGGGATTTAAGGCAGGTGCCAATGAATTTATAACAAAACCGTTCAGTCCAAAGGAAATAATTGTCAGGGTCAGGGAAGTCCTTGGGGGCTTTAAATGAAAAGGTTCTTTTTCTATTTCGCACTTCTTGGTCTGATACCACTTATATTCTTAACCGGAGGTGCTGAAAGTCCTGTGAGGTATCTTTACTATACTATGCTCGTTCTGCTGACCCTTACGCTCAGCTCAAAGGCGCTACTGCAAACCTCTTTAACCTTCAGCGTCCTTTACAGCCTTGTGTTTTTTGTAAATGGCGACGGGTACCCTGTTTCTGCAGTGATTATAAATGTCCTGTCTTTTCTCCTGATGGGTATAGTATCAGGGCGCCTTTCAGATGTTCTTCAGGGGGAAAGGGATTCGCTTCGTAAGACAACGGATACCTTTCATGCCCTGACCAATTCCCTCAACCTCAAGATTATGAATCTGCAGTCCAAGGTGGATTTAGTTTCAGAAGCCTATGAGAGGGTTCAAGAATCCAGCAAAAATAAGACGCATTTTATTTCAAATGTCTCCCACGAGATAAGGGCACCCCTTTCGTCCATTAGAGCCTTTTCAGAGATTCTTCTTAATTATGATGATATAGATGCAGATACAAGGAATGAATTTCTAAGCATAATATACAAAGAGAGCGGAAGGCTTACCCAGCTTACCAACGAGATATTGGATGTTGTGAGGATGGAAACAGGGAAGATAGAGTGGCATATGGACGCCATAGACATGGGTGATATCATACGTTCATCTGCCAAGACGATGCTCCCGATGGTAAGTGGTAAAGGTCTTTCCATAGAAACGCATATCCCGGAAGATCTGTCTTTAGTCAGGGGCGACAGAAACAAGCTCCTGCAGGTTATGCTGAATCTGATAAGCAATGCTGTAAAATTTACTTCCAATGGAAAGATTACCGTAGGGATTGAGGAAATGTCTGAAGATATAAAGGTATATGTCTCAGACACGGGAGAGGGTATTTACCCTGAAGAAAAGGAAAAGATATTCGAGGAATTCTACAGGATAGGCGATGACCTTACAGGGAGGCCAAAGGGTTCAGGATTGGGACTCAGTATTTCAAAAAAGATTATTGAATCACACGGAGGCACCATATGGGTTGAAAGCCAGCTCGGCGCTGGTAGCACTTTCTTTTTCACCCTCCGTAAAGATGGAGTTGTTACGCATAAAACAGAGGAGCCGCGGGAAATTTTTACTGTCAAAGGAAAGCAGATACTTGTACTGGAGGATTATAGACTGATGCGCCAGATCCTCAGGGGAGCCATTGAGAGCATTGGCTATGGAACTATCGGCATTGAGGGCACAGCAATAGCTCTGGAAATGGCTAAGGTGAGGATGCCGGATGCGATAATAATCGGATATCCAAGAAGCGAAGAGTATTTTAATGAATTAAGGACATTTTCCATTGTCAGAGGGGTGCCTCTTTTCCTCGTCATGGTTACAAACGATGAAGAAGGCAGACCTCAGGTTGCGGTCAATGGTTACATATCAAGGTTCTTTGATAAGCATCAGATACGTTCAACCATCGAGAAGATTCTCCCAAGACCATCAGGGAGGATATTGATAGCCTCGGATGACCAGGAGGAGGCGAGGAATCTCCAGCTGCTTGTCGGGCAGGAGGGTTACGAAACCGCAATAATACCCGATGTTACCACTATTGCTTTTACACGGCTAATGCCTGATGCCATAATAATAGGAACACACTTGAAGAATAACAATATATATAATGCTATCAGTTACCTGCGTAATAATCAGGGAACCAGAAATATCCCGCTACTGTTAACTCTCAATATTTTTATAAGGGATGTGGAATGCATTGGACTTAATGCCTCGGAATATGGGAGGGGTCTTGATAAGATACTCGAGAGTCTGAAAGGGAAGGCATTGAATGGCTGGCATCCTTGATTTCGTCGAAATTAACAGGCTCCAGAAGCTTTTCCAGAAATATCAGGAAACATTTAATATTCCGGTCTATCTTTTAGATAAAAATAAAAATATCCTCCTTAAATTTCCGGAAGACGCCCATCAGCCAGAACTGGATATGGAACCCCTAATTTTAAAAGACTCCTGTATTGGGTATATTGCCATGCCGTCAGGCAATTCTGAATCCCGTGCTAATTTGAAATTCATCACTACTAACCTTTCTGAAATAGCCGGGATGGGCTATGAGATAGAGAGCCTCGCAGGGGAAGTGGTAAGGAACTATGAAGAGCTTTCACTTTTATGGAGATTTTCCTCAAGGATCGGGGCAGACCTTAATGTTGACAATATATGCAATATCCTTGCAGATGAGGTCATGAATATCTGCCCGTCAACCAATATATCTATAATGCTTGTCAGTGAGGTGTTTCATGATACTTTCTCAATATCACACAATATGCATTATAACAGTCTTGTATCAGAGCAGCAGGATAAGATTTTATTCCTCTTCCCTAAGGTTTCCATAGGCACAGACGCTAGCAGGGCATCAACAATGATACTAAGGACTGACAAGGGGTTAATAGAATATACATTCACTAAGAAGCAAGCACTGACCGTATGTGATGTTAAAAAAGACGGGAGATTTGAGGGATTCACATATCCTGTAACGTCTCTCCTGATCGTTCCCATGGTAGTAGAAGACATTCCTATAGGGGCAATCATTGCAAGCGATAAGCTCAGCGGAGAGGAATTCTATTCTAATGAAATCAAGCTCATTTCCTCTATTGCTTCAGAATGTGCTGTTTCTATAAAAAAGGCCCTTCTTTTTGGCGAAATACGCAGTATACTTTTCGGCACTGCAGAGGCATTTTCCTTTGCCATTGAGGCTAAGGACACATATACCTATGGTCATTCAAAGAGGGTATCTGAAGTAGTAGCCGCTATTGCCAGAGAGGCTGGACTTCCTGCTGATACCATAACATGGATAAAACTGGCGGCCTTGCTTCATGACATCGGCAAAATAGGCACTCCAGAAGATATACTCCATAAGGAGGGGATCCTTAACCACGAGGAGATGGAAAGGATACGGGAACATCCCTTCATCGGCTCAAGGATGATTGAGCATATACAGAGACTGCGCGAGATGGCCCACTGGATATGCCATCATCATGAAAAGTACGATGGCACCGGATATCCATCTGGTT
>DOHC01000290.1 GCA_003535475.1 Nitrospiraceae bacterium | reverse complement strand
AGCGCCTGCCCTCATGAGAGGCATTATCATATACTTCTTCGCCATAGCAGCCGGTATAAGTTTTAAAATAGCAGGGTCTATCTTATATTCAGCCAGATCTATTGCTGTCATCCCGTACTGTTTGCTCAGAAACGTAACCAGCTTGTCTTCGGTTATATGCCCCAATTTCACAAGGTTACTCCCGAGTCTTCCACCGTCCTTCTTCTGCAGTGTTAATGCCTCATTCAACTGCGTCTCTGTGATTATTCCTGAGGTTATGAGTATCTGTCCTAATTGGGCCGCCATGTTTTAATTTTACACCATACAGAAACCATTATGGAAGTATAGAGGGGGAGGAGCAGAATCCTCTTTCTTGCTTCTTGACTAAACCAGCTTTATGAATTACTCTAAAACAGCTTCTGCTAATAAAATGTCATTCCCGTGTAAACGGGAANNAATTACTTAGAATGTCATTCCCGTGTAAACGGGAATCCAGTCTTCTTGCCTCTGGATTCCTGCTTTCGCAGGAATGACCGTAAGAATTTCGGAGGATATTATGCGATTTTCCAAAATGTTCATCCCTACACTGAGAGAAGTTCCTGCAGATGCAGATGCAGTCAGCCACAGGCTGATGCTCAGAGCAGGCTATGTGAGGCAGCTTGCTGCCGGACTGTATATATTTCTTCCGTTGGGCTGGAGGGCGCTTGACAGGATAAATGCAATTTTGAAAGAGGAGATGGAGGCGATAGGCTCTCAGGAGATCTCAATGCCTGTGCTTCATCCCGCAGAGGTATGGCAGCAGACCGGAAGATGGAATGCGATTGGCGATGAGATGTTCAGGCTCAAAGACAGGACCGGCAGGGACCTGTGCCTTGGCATGACGCATGAGGAAATAATGACATGGCTTGCATCAAGAGAGATCCGCTCATATAGGGACCTTCCGCAGATTTGGTATCAGATTCAGACAAAGCTCAGAGATGAGGCAAGGCCAAAGAGCGGTGTTTTAAGGACAAGGGAATTCATAATGAAAGACAGCTACAGCTTTGACGCTGACGAGGACTCCCTTGAAAAAAGCTATCAGCTTCATGCAGAAGCGTATCATAAGATATTCCAAAGGTGCGGCTTGAAATTTCATCAGGTTGAATCAGACCCGGGGATGATGGGAGGAGCAGTCTCGCATGAATTCATGGCTCCGAGCCCGGCAGGCGAAGATGAGGTCGCATTATGCGATAAATGCGGATATTCCGCAAATGTAGAGCTTGCAAAATCAATTCCTCCTAAAATCAAGACTGAAGACTGGGGATTTGAAGAGGTTCATACACCTGAAAAACGAACTGTTCAGGAGGTATCCAATTTTCTTAAACTCAGTCCAGCATATTTCATAAAGAGCATGCTTGTTATAAGCGATAAAGAACCTGTGCTTGCGCTTGTAAGGGGAGAGCAGGAACTTCATGAAAAAAAGCTTACAAAGATTATTGGCAGTCACAGGCCTGCACAGAAAACAGAGGTGAAGGAAATTCTCGGCGTTGAGGCAGGGTTTATTGGGCCCATGAACCAGAAGATAAGAATCATTGCCGATTCGTGTTTGAAAGAAGGCGTTTATATCAGCGGCGCCAATAAACAGCATTATCATGCAAAAGGCATAAAGCCTGAGAAGGACTTTAAGGCAGAGTGGCATGACATACACCTTGCAAAAGAAGGAGACACATGCCATAAATGCGGGGCGAAACTAAGAATAGAAAAATGCATTGAGATAGGGAACATCTTTAAGCTGGGGACAAAATACTCAGTGCCGCTAAAGGCATTTTTTCTTGATGAAAACGGCAATGAAAAACCGGTTATCATGGGAAGTTACGGCATAGGCCCAGCACGAATTGCAGCAGCAGCTATAGAGCAGAATAATGACAAGGACGGAATAATCTGGCCCAAGAGCATTGCGCCATTTGACGTTGAACTTCTGCCTTTGAATATGAATGATTCAAAGACAGTTGAGGTTGCTGAGAAACTTTATAAAGATTTAAAAGGAAAAGGCATTGAAGTCCTGATGGATGACCGTGATGAAAGGGCAGGCGTAAAGTTCAAAGACGCTGATTTAATCGGAATCCCGACCCAAATAATCCTCGGTGAAAAGAACCTCAAAGAAGGTTTTGTTGAGATAAAGAATAGAAGGACAAAAGAGGTTGTGAAGGTGAGAGTGGAGGAAGTGGGGGAGAGGGTGCTGTGAACCCAGAAATAAAAATCAAAGAATCTGATATCCATCTGCACATAAAAACAAGAATGTTACAGAGAGGAATCTCTATGGCAGAGATAGAGATCGCCATTAACAAAGGCTGGGACGCTGATGACGCAGTTGAAGGGACTACCGGCAAGGTCTTTACATTTTCCTATAATGCACAATGGGAAGGAAAATTCTTTGAAGAAAAAGAAGTTACAGTGTATTATAAGTACAAAGGCAGCAATCTTATTTTATTAACTGCTAAGGCAAGATACGGAAAGCAGTTTTCAAGGAAGGAGGAAAAATGAAAATTGAATACGACCCTGAGAGAGACCTGCTGTACATATATTTTGCAGAGCCTGCGACAAAAGCAGCGCAAACCGTTACTATCGCCCCAGGCGTACATGCTGATTTTGATAAAGACAGTAAACTTATCGGCATAGAAGTGCTGGAGGCATCCAAGGTTATGGGGAAAAAGATAGAGTTCAATCTGCCTGAACTGACTGCTGCTTAGAAGTAATAATAATCCAAATCATCATCGTAGAGTTCTGAAAATACCTTTATTCTAATAACCTTTTAGCTTGGGTAATTTTCACATCCAATCTTTCATGAAAATTGATATAATCTTGCTATAACTGGAACAAGGGGGTATATATCATGGCTCTTTTAAATCATCGCATAAGTGCAATAGTCATAGCCCTTATCATCCTTTTTCTATCTTTCGCATCTCCGTCTTTTGCTGAAAAAGTTACCTTCATAAAAGAATACACCTATCAGGCAAGTGAGCTTGACAGTAAGGCGTCATGCAGAACGATTTCTCTTGAGATGGTAAAGAGACTGCTTCTTGAAGAACTTGGCACATATCTGATAAGCGAAACAGAGGTTAAGGATTTTAAGCTAACAAAAGAGCAGGTAAAGACTTACAGCGCAGGGATTGTTGGCGCTGAAATCATAGAGGATAAATGGGATGGAAAGACTTATTGGCTTAAAGCAAGAGTCTCGGCAGACCCGAAAGAAGTTGCAAAGTCATTAAAGAAAATAATGGATGAGCCGTTTAAGGGAAAAGAACTTGAGGAGACGAGGAAAAAGGCTGAGGAGCTTACAAAAGAGGTGGAGAGGCTAAATAAAGAGCTTGCTAAAGCTACTAATAAACAGCCAAGCAAGAAAATTGAACAAGCGTATAAAAGTGCAATACAGGGATTGACTGCGGTGGAGTGGTTTAATAAGGGATATCAAGCAGATATTGCAGGTAGAGATGAGGAGGCAAGAGATGCCTATACTAAAGCTATAGAACTCAAACCTGACGATGTAAATGCGTATGCTGGGGGTCTTGCTTATTACGAGCTTGGCAACCATGAACAGGCAATAAAGGATTTTACTAAAGCCATTGAACTTGAGTCTGACGATGTATATTATGCCATTTATGCCATTAGGGGAGTTACTTATGGCATGCTCGGTAACTATCAACAGGCAATTAAAGATTTCGATAAAGCAATTGAACTGAATCCTGACATTGCTGACGCGTATTACAGTAGGGGTCTTGCTTATGACAATCTTGGCAACGACCAGCAGGCGATAAAAGACTATACAAAAGCCATAGAACTTAAGCCTGATTATGCCGAGGCATATACCAATCGGGGAACGGTTTATAGCGGCATTGTCAACTATCAACAGGCGATTAAGGATTACACCAAAGCAATTAAATTTAAACCAGACGATGACAAGGCGTATAACAATCGGGGAAATGCGTATGAGAAGCTTGGCAACTATCAGGAGGCAATTAAGGATTACACCAAAGCAATTAAACTAAAACCAGACAATGCTTATGCGTATTACAATCGGGCACGTGTTTCTGCCAAGCTCAAATCTCCGCAGGCGATTAAGGATATGCAGATAGCAGCGCGCCTGGGCCTTAAGCCTGCACAGGACTTTTTACGCGAAAATGGCATAAGCTGGTAATGGGGAAAGGGAAAAACGGACTATATGTTAATTTGGCAATAACTGAATGAAGATAATTTCAAAGCAGGATATAGAGAAGCATTACTTTGAGATGTTCCGCAAGAGTTATCCATTGCCTCTCGGAAACATAATTTACAAGGACAAACCTGATGTTATATTGGAGGGCGAAAGAAAGATTGGCATAGAGATAACCAACTTCTATCTTGAAAAAGGCGAATCGCCGGAAAGCGAGCAGCGCCAAAGAGACTTGCGCAAAGCAATTGTTTTTGATGCTCAGCGCGATTATCAGACAAGGAATAAAAAGAAAATAGAGCTGACCATTGGATTTGATAAGGCAAACCCTATACGTAATAAGAAAGATTTAGTTCAGAAGTTAGTGGATCTTGCAGAGCAGATTAAGGAATACAAGACAGGCCAGATAAGAAAACATTTTTTTCACAGTATTCCTGAGATTTCATACGTGTATTTAAATGCAGAAGAATATGCAGACCCAAAATGGAGGGTTGAACAGTTATATAGCGGTTCAATCATGTCCAGAGACGTGTTAATTGAAATTGTTAGGAATAAAGAGGGAAGTTCAAGGAAATACATAATATGTGCTGCTTACTGGTTGCTTGTCGTCGTCGATTGTGCTGATCGGGCACAGGATCAAGAAATTCAAATCGATGATTTCGAAAAAATACAGTCCGAGATATTCGAGAAAATAATCGTTTATACAACGCCTTTTGGTCATATATTAGAGGCGAAATAACTGAATAAATCTGACAAACACATTTTCATCTGCTGCGGGAAGTCGGGAAGCGTGTTAGTCGGCAAGAGGTCTAAAATTAAATGCTAATCATCAGCCCGTTAAATATGATAAAATGAAGATAACTTAGCAAGAGGAGGCAAGCGATGGGAAGGATAACAACAAACAGAGAAATACTTGGCGGAAAACCTGTTATAAAAGGCACAAGGATATCGGTTGAATTTATTCTCGAACTTCTCTCTTCCGGGGTTACCGAGGATGAGATACTGCAGGACTATCCGCATCTGACAAAAGATGATATTCGCGCCTGTCTTGAATATGCCGCACACTCGCTTAAGAATGAGATATTTGTTGAACTGGAAACTGCTTAATGAAATTCAATTCCGTAAAGATTTTAGCGGATGAGAATATTTCACCGAGAATTTTATCCTTTCTGAGAGCTAAAGGCATTGATGCGGCTGATGTAAAGGAAAAAGGATGGCAGGGCAGCAATGATAGATATATTTTGGATATGGCATACGCGGATGAACGATTTGTTTTGACCCATGATTCTGACTTCGGAACTTTAGCCATAAACGAAGGTGCGCCATGTTACGGCATTATCCATATAAGATTAAAAAATCTAAAGGTAGAGAATGTCTGCGGTGTACTTGAGAAACTTTTAAAGATTGATATAGAAATTGCCAAGGGGTCAATAGTTGTTGTTGAAGATGCACGAGTAAGAGTTCGTTCCGTTATATGACCTCTGCCAGAAGCATTGCTCTTGCTGAATAAATCCGACAGGCACATTTTTTATCTGATGCAGGAAGTCGGGAAGCCTGCGCTTTGATAAAATAAATGGCAGGGAGTCACACCGCCCCTTTTTTCATTGCGCTCAGAAACACCTCAGGACGCAAAACTCTTATCCCCTTAAATTCCTTAATCTTCAAAAGGTGCATGTCACGGCTGATTATGTATCCGGCGTCTGATTTTATAGCCAGATGGAAGAACTTGTCATCATCGGGGTCTTCGGGGACAATTCTCTCTTTGCTTCTGCTATCATCGCTGCGGGCAATCTCTTTTAATAGAGTAATGAATATCTCTATTCTTTGCTCAGTCCAGTTGTGAAGCTTTTTTATCCTTGGATATGAGAGCACTCTTTTAAATTCAGATAGGATTTCATCAGACAGAACAAGCTCATATTTCTGCTCGCCCTTCAGGCCGGAAGCCTTTAATATTTCAAATGCAATGCCTTCAGGATTCAGCAGAGCGGATACAAGCTGGTTTGTATCGAGGACAACTCTAAGCATCAGGCCTTTGCCC
>DOHC01000011.1 GCA_003535475.1 Nitrospiraceae bacterium | reverse complement strand
TGAAAGTTTTCAGAAGATGATAGCTTTTCAATGTTCATTGAGCCTGAGTTATATTCAGCTATCATCTTCTGAAAACTTTCAAGAAGCCCCGCTCTAAGTTTATTAAGCCTTACAAGTTTTTCCAGTTTTCCTCTTATCACAGCCTCAAGCATTGCAACCTGCGTATTCTTTTTCTTCCCCTTATCAAACTTCTTTTTCAATGCTTCAAAATCTATTTTGGAGAGGTCAATCCGTTTTTTTCCATATGGGGACTTACCCTCTTTTATATACCCGATAACCTCAACTGTCTCATTAAGCAGGTCTTCAATCTTTTTCTTCACGTCGCCGATGTCAACATCCGTTCCAATAATTGACTTGATTCTTTCAGCAATCACCCTTATTACGGAACATGTATCAGCATATTTCTTTGCATCAGGATCGGGAAGAATTGCTTTAAAAAGTTTGTCCACCTGTGAAGCAAGGGCAAGATACCGCCTCTTTGTTTCGTCATTCACCAGAAGTGCGTCCGTTGCATCACCTATGTATTTAATCTGCATGAGCCTGTCGCTATCCGCAATTTTTCTGATATCTGCATCGTTTTCCTCGCAGACCCTTTCTATCACGGCAATTGCTGCCTCAAGCTCTCTGATAAGCTCAGCCTTAGGCTTCACAGGAGAATCAACATCTCCTCCCTCGCCCGGACCATAGATTGCCAACGCCTTCTGAAGATTCCTGAATATTCCGCAATAATCTACAAGCAGGCCGTTCACCTTATCCCTAAAGACCCTGTTTGCCCGCGCAATAGTCTGCATCAGCGTATGGTTTTTCATCGGCTTATCAAGATACATTGTCGAAAGGCACGGAACATCAAAGCCTGTCATCCACATGGCGCAGACAAAGACAATCCTGAATGGGTTGTCCGGGTCTTTAAACTTAGTTGCCAAATCCTCTTTAACCATCCTGCGCCTGTGCTTTTCGATTTTAAGACCGAGCTTTCTAAATTTCTCAATCTCGTTCTGTTCCTGGCTCACAACTACAGCCATGTCAATCTCTTTCATATAGTCAATCTGCTTCTGAATTTCGTCCTTGTTTTCTTTGGCTTTCTTAATCTGCTTCTTCAAGTCATTGATAGTTGCAGTCCAGTATCTCTGCACCTTCTCATACATCTTCACAGCAGTCGGCTTGTCTATGGATACAACCATAGCCTTTCCCTGATATCCGCGATTCACAAAGTGCTTAACAATGTCCTCTGCTATCTTTTCGAGCCTGTCATCCCGCGTGATGATGTGGTATTCACGGCTGAACTCGCGCTGGAGCTTCTCTTCCTGCTCAGGCGAAAGCATTGTCTCTTCAAGTATTCTCTCAATGCCCTCCTTCATCTCAGATTCATGAAGCTGCACTTCAGGAATCCTGTTTTCATAGTAGAGAGGAACAGTTGCATTATCGTCTATAGATTGCTTGAAGTTATAGACACTGACATAATCTCCAAAGGTCTTTCTCGTAAGCTCCTCTCCAACAATCAAAGGCGTGCCTGTAAATGCGATGAAAGCGGCATTTGGAATGGCTGTCCTCATATTCATGGCAAGGGTATCGTACTGCGTCCTGTGCGCCTCGTCTGTAATAACGATGATATCAGGCCTGTCTGAGACCATATAATCTATATCTCCAAACTTGTGGATGATGGTAAAGATATTACGATGGTCTTCCTTAAGAAGCTGTTCAAGATGCTTGCCGCTTTCTGCGTGGACCTCCTGCTCAGTAACAGCGCCAACCTCAGCAAAGTTCTTGTATATCTGCTCGTCAAGCTCTTTTCTGTCTGTAACTATGAGGAAGGTATAATTCCCCTTGAATTTTCTCAAAATCTTCTGAGAGAAAAATATCATGGAAAAGCTCTTTCCGCTTCCCTGCGTGTGCCAGAATACGCCAAGCCTTCCCTGATTCTCCTTCATGCCTTTGAATGAATCAACTGCATTGTTTACGCCGAAATATTGATGGTTTTTTGCGATAATCTTTGTGAGGCTTCCGCCTGCATCTTTATAGAGGATAAAGTTTTCGATTAAATCAAGGAGCTTTCTCTTTTCGCAAGTGCCTTTGATGATTGTCTCAAGTGATACTACGCCCTCTTCGCCTTCGTTGTTTATCTTCTTCCATTCGCTGAAGTGCTCAAAGTCCGCGCTTATTGTGCCTATTCTGCTTTCTGAGCCGTTTGAGAGGATGATGGCAGCGTTATACCAGAAAATCTGCGGGATGGTGTCTTTGTAATCAGTAAGGTTATCTTTGAATGCATTTTCAAGCTTCTTATGGACTGCCTTAAGTTCAGTGAAGATAAGCGGAAGTCCGTTCACAAACCCCACAATATCAGCCCTTCTCTTGTACATCTCGCCTGTTATCCAAAACTGAGAGGCAAGAAAGAAGTCGTTCTTTTCAGGCTCATTGAAATCAATTACTTTTACAGTCTCATCCTCCTCTGTCCCGTCCGCCTGCCTAACCTTAACCTTTATACCGTCTTTGATGAGCTTGTAAATTTCACGATTAGCAGTGACCGGATGCAGGATGCTTTTGTCGCGGGTTAGTTCTTCAATTGCCCGTTCAATGGCCTCATTTGGTAGAGAGGGATTGAGCTTTATGAGGGCTTGTTTTAATCTTGGTTTTAGAACAACATCAGTTGACGTCTCCCTGCCAAGAGTGCCGTTTGAGCCAAAGGATTCGTTATAGCAGTCCTGATGCGCGTAGCCGAGAGACTTAAAAAGCTCTATGGCTGGTTGTTCGATGAGATCGGATTCTGTATATTGATTAATCAACATGTTGCATCCATTACACTTTTAAAAGACTCATATCACAGAGATTCCCTGAAATATTTCAAAAATTCTCCAGGCGTAACGATTTTCATGTTCGAGTGAACATGGATATTTTTGCCGATGAAATGTTTCTTGTCCCACGTGATAAGAAAATCAGCGTCAGCGTTCACCGCAGCAGCAAGAATAGGCGCGTCATCAGAATTAATTACAGTTAAGAATCTTTTGATTTCAACAAATGACGGGTCATCAACCAACACAGGCGCAAGTAATTCAATGAACTTCCTATATTCGCCCAGCATCTCCGGCAGTTTATCTTCAATATTCCTGTCTGCCTCAACAATGACCTGCCTTGAGACAATGATTTCTATTAATCCGGTTTCAGCAAGTTGCAGCACTGCCCGTGCTGCGCCCTTTACAGATGCAATACCGGCAATCAAAGCGCTTGTGTCAAGAAAGACCTTAGACCTTTGCCTTCGCATATGTCTCTTTTGAGTATCTCTTTCTCTGTTCCCTCAGGTTACTGAGAAGATTATCAAGTGTAAGCCCCTTTTTCTTCATCGAGGCCTCGATTTTTCTCGATAGGGCATCACCGCTAAGCTGCCTCGGCACGAGAATCAGCACATCACCGATTTTCAAGACATTAAGTACGTCTTCATTGCCAAGGCCGAGGTCTTTCCTGTACTCATAGGGGATAGTCACCTGTCCCCTTTCTCTCAATTTAACAACAGGCATACGCAGCCTCCTTTCTGATTTTCTGATATTCTTATTATAAGCAAATCAGATAGTTACTTCAAGACTCTCC
>DOHC01000061.1 GCA_003535475.1 Nitrospiraceae bacterium | reverse complement strand
TGGAGCGGATAGCCCCGCATGAGAATTTGTAAGAGCTTAATATAATATATAACACTAACATCTGCACTTTAACAAAGATAGTTTAATATTGCCGAAAGACAGACACAGCTTCCTAAAAAGGCATTTCAAATAGATAAGTCACCTGATTTCAGTATCAGTGAAAAACAAATCTACTTCTTTAATCCTTTAAGCCGCTCTTTGACTTTGTTTTTCAAAGCTTCATCGGATGAAAGAGTAAGAAATTGCTGATAGTGGTTCTCCGCTGTCAGGCTGTCTCCTTCAGCCTCAAGGAGCAGGCCATAGTTCAAATGCGCCTCAGCATAGGAGGGCTGCAGAGAGAGAGCCTTTTTATAAAAAAGCTTTGACTTCTTTTTGTCCTCAAGCATCTCATAAGTCACAGCTAAATTATTCATAGCCTCGTAATAATCAGGCTTGAGCTGAAGGGCTTTCTCGTAAGCTTTTAACGCCTCTTTGTATTTGCCCTGATTTCTTAATGCAATCCCAAGGTGATTGTGCATCATCGCATCGCCGGGCTTTGTAAGAATTGCCTTCCTGAGAATGCCTTCTGCATCAGAATATTTTTTATCCCTGATATGCTTTATCGCATCTTCATGAGTCTTTGCTGTATCAGGGGCAACAGCAACCGGCGGTTCTTTTTTCTTAACAGGCTCAGCAGCGGTCTTAGGTTGAACAGTTGTAACTTTTGGTTCAGTCTTTACAGAAGGTTTTAAAGTAGGTCTTTTCTGAAGCCAATAAAGTCCGACAAGCGCAAACCCAACAACTACGGCAAGAACAGCAGCAATTATACCCAATACCCTTTTATTCGTGAAGTGGTAAGCCTGGATTTTTTTGACAGGTGCGCTCTCAACCCTTGATTCTTCCTCCGCTTTTTTGAGAGCCTTAAAAATTATGCTCATAGATGTTCACTCCTTCAGGCAAAGAAAAATCAAAGGCTGCATCTTTAATCCCGGTGTTTATCTCTACATCCTTAAGCTGTATCTCAATCCTGTTTGAGCGCATATCATTTATTATAAAAGATTTTATAGGAAAGCCTTCATCGGATGTTTCTATCTCCACGGAAACAATACTGCCCATGGGATTTTTAGGGACAAGAACCAGTTTTTTATTTTTTTTGGTTATGTTGAATTCCTCCCTTACCTTCCCAAACCCGCTCAGCAGGGCAACAGGAGCCTGGCCGTATGTCTGCCTGCTGAAAGCGCTTTTGAACGCCTGTTTCTCCGCCTTTTTATATATCAGAATCTTATCGTTATTTATTATAATTTCCTGCGGCTTATCACCCTTGTATTCCCATTTCATCTTTGAAGGCCTCTTTATAAAAAGGATGCCTTTGTATGTGTCTGTCCTGCCAAGATCTTTCATATAGTTCTTCTGGACAAAGCCGGCTTTCATATCGCTTATATTCCTGTAAGCCTCCTGAATTCTTGCAACCTCATCATCAGCGGCAAAGGCAGTGAATAGCGAAAAGTTAAGAGTTAAAAGTGAAAAAGCAATAAGGGCTACAGAATAGGCAATAGACGATTTCATTCTAAAAAAACTTTTAACTTTCAACTTGCAACTTATAACTTTTTTCACCTTCTTCTCCTCAGAAAATCTCTGGGTTTGCCTGCGCCTTTCGGCATGCCTACAAGCCCGTCTTCCTCCATCAGTTCCATAATACGCGCAGCCCTGTTATAACCTATCTTAAGCCGCCTCTGTATTGACGATATGGACACCTCACCCACAGACTCTGCATGTTCCACTGCCTTATGATACATCTCATCCCTTTCGGCAGAGGGCTCGTTATCCATCGGATCTTCTATCTGTATATTTTCGAATATAGAATAATCCGGGACTCCCTGTGACCTGATAAAATCCGTAACTGTTTTTATCTCGTCTTCTGTGATGAGCGCGCCGTGTACGCGTATTATCTTTACCCCCGGAAGCATGAAAAGCATATCGCCCTTACCGAGAAGCTGTTCAGCGCCCTGCGCATCAAGAATAGTCCTTGAATCTATCCTCGTGGTAACCTGGAACGAGATCCTTGCAGGGAAATTAGCCTTAATGACGCCTGTGATAACATCAACAGACGGCCTCTGTGTTGCAAGGACAAGATGTATGCCTGATGCGCGCGCCATCTGTGCAAGCCTTGCTATGGCATCCTCAACTTCATTTGCAGAGGCAAACATCAGGTCTGCAAGCTCATCTATAAAGATAACAATATAAGGCAGCTGCTCCTCCTCTGAAACCGCTTTATTATAGTTCTCTATGTTCTTCGTGCTTTTTTGAGCAAGCAGCCTGTATCTATTCTCCATCTCAAAAACCATCTTGCGCAGCGCCTCTGCCGCCTCTTTCGGATTTGTTATGACAGGCGAGATAAGATGCGGTATCCCTTCGTAAGCGGAAAGTTCAAGAAGCTTAGGGTCTATCATCAGCATCTTAACCTCTTTAGGTGACGCCTTGTAAAGAATGCTCATCACCATAGAGTTTATTGATACGCTCTTGCCCGAGCCTGTGGCTCCTGCAACAAGAAGATGCGGCATCTTCGCAAGGTCAGAAACTACAGGATTGCCGAAAATATCTTTTCCCAGCGCCAGCGTGAGTCTTGAGTAGTTTTTCATAAAGCTGTCCGAAGATATAATTTCTCTCAGGGATACTGTATCGCGCAGCCTGTTCGGAACTTCAATTCCTATGGCTGATTTGCCTGAAATAGGAGACACCCTTACTCCCGGAGCCTTGAGCGCAAGCGCAAGGTCATCAGACAGTGAAACAACTCTGTTTATCTTCACTCCTGGCGCAGGTTCAAACTCATACATTGTCACAATAGGCCCTGCCTGCACTTGTATTATCTTTCCATCTACATCAAAATCGGAGAGTTTCTGTACAAGCAGAGAAGAGCTTGTCAGAAGTTCATCCTTTGACGGCCTTATCCCTGAGTCATATACATTAAGCATCTCTAAAGAAGGCAGCGTATAGTCTCCTGCCCTGCGCGGCCTTGTATTTACCGGTTTAAATAAAGGCGCATCCTGTTCAGACTGCCGTGTAGATTCTGTCATAGAATGCTCCAGAGATTCTGTGCCTTGAATAATGTTCTCTTCAATCAGCGGCTCAGATACCTGTTTTTCTTCATCTGCCTCATTCTTCCTGCCTCTCAACACAAGCGATACCAATGACACAGGGCTGAGAAGCACGATGGAAGACAGAAATACTGCCAGCGAAAAAATATACGCTCCGGGTATTGATAAAAGATTTCTTATAAAATCCGCAATGAACAGGCCTGTTATGCCTCCCGGATTATTCTCAGCCTTAAGATTAAATGTTGCTGACATCAGAGACAAAAGCATGGCAGAAGACAGGACAAAAAGCAGTGAGCCGATCAAATGTATCCTGTGGGCTTCCTTTCTGAGCAGCCTCTTAACGCCGTATACAAGTATAAACAGCGGTATCGCAAAGGCTGATATGCCTATAATCATCAGCAAAGCATCCGACATATAAGCTCCTACTATACCGCCGTAGTTCTTTGAAGAAGAGTTAGTAAACGTAAAAAGAGAAGGGTCCCATTTCTTGTGAGTCACAAGGCTCAGTCCAATGTAAATACCGCCTAAGATTGAGACGATACCAAGGACCTCGTCTTTAACCCTTTTTATCCTTTCAGCCATATCCCTCCAATGATTACAACTGCAAGAACAAACCTATAATACACAAAAATATCCAGAGGATGTTTCCTTAAAAAATACAGGATAAATTTTATTGCGATAAATCCTGTTACACCGGAAGCAATAAATCCCGTTATGAAAAGGTTAAGGTCATGGTTTCCTGCATTGAAGATTAATTTTCTTCCCTCAAGAAGCGTTGCTCCAAAGATAACAGGCGTTGAGAGAAGAAACGAAAAACGCGCTGATGCTTCTCGTTCAATGCCTCTGAAAAGGCCTGCTGAAATCGTAATTCCGGAACGTGATACTCCGGGAATAAGGGCTACTGCCTGTGAAACTCCTATTATTATCGCATCAGAGAATGTCATATCTTTGATTTCCCTTCCTCTTTTCCATCTCTCAGAAATCAGCATAACAATCCCGAACAATACAAGAGTGAAGACTATAACCAAAGGGCTTCTAAGCGTTGTTTCCACAGCATCTTTAAGCAGAATTCCAGCTATTCCTGCAGGCAGAGTTGCCACAACAAGAAGCGCAAGCAGTTTTCTGTTGTTGAGAAGCATCTCAACCCAGTCTTTCCAGAAACAGATTATGAGGGCTAACAGTGTCCCTGCATGAAGGGCTACATCAAACGTAAGCGAATCAATATCGCCTTTCCATCCGAAGAACCATGGGAATAATATCAGGTGAGCTGTGCTGCTTACAGGCAGGAATTCCGTGAATCCCTGAACAATCCCAAGAATTATAGACTCTAACATTGTGTGTAATTATAACAGATTCAGGATGAAACCTACTTCCGGAATAAACCGTGACACCTAACACACATATTGAGAAGCCTGCTGACCTGCCTCTGAACAGCCTTCATGTTTTTCTTCTTGGATGCATCAACAAGGATTTCCACCTCATGGTGAAACCTGTTATCCAGCCTTACAAATACCTTAAACAGGCTCTGGTTTTTCGGAAGGACTATTTTTTCTCTCTCTTTTACAGCGTGTTCCACCTGCTCTCTGACTTTATGAACATCTTCAAATGCCGGCGCAATTCTTTCGAGCTGATTCAATAAAACTGCGTCAATCGCTGTTTTGAAAGCCTTATCAAGCGTAACCATCTCACTCATAATGAGGTTTTGTGATTCCTGTTTATCATATCCGTATGCAATGCCGGTGAAAAAAACAATCATGAACGCAACAATAAAAGATATCTTTGTCATCATACGTTCCTCCTATATTTTCTCATACAGCATATCACTTACTTGAAAATGCTATGCCTGCCTTTTCAGAAATCATTGCTTTACTTTTTACACCTCGAATATTATCGGCACTATCATAGGGCTTCTTTCCATTGTGTTTCTGAGATATTTCTTGAGCACGCTTCTTATCTTGGCTTTAAGAAGGGAGGAATCTGATATTATCTCTACGTCAAGCCCTTTCAATGTATTTGAAACAAGATTGTTCACATCGCTGAGAAGTTCAGGCGATGCATCTTCAAACACAAAACCCCTTGAGACTATGTCAGGGCCTGAGACAATCCTGCCTGTGAGCTTCTCAACCGCAATCATCACAAGCACAATACCGTCATGCGCAATTCTCCGCCTGTCGCGAAGGACCATGCCTTCAACAGCTCCCACTCCCTTGCCGTCAATAAATACACGGCCTGTGTTCACCCTGCCGTTTTTAGCTGCGCCCGCATCCGAAATCTCAAGCACTTCTCCGTTTTCAAGGATAAATATATTTTCTTTCGGGATGCCGATTTTCTCGGCAAGATTTGAATGATACACAAGATGCCTGTACTCGCCGTGAACCGGCATGAAGTATTTCGGTTTCACAAGATTGAGCATGAGCTTAAGTTCTTCCTTTGACGCATGCCCTGAGACGTGTATCTCTGAAACCTTTTCATATATAACGTTTGCCCCCCTCTTGAAGAGATGGTTTATAATCCTTCCTATTGAACGCTCATTTCCAGGAATCATCTTTGCTGAAAGTATTACTGTATCTCCATGCTTGGCTTTTATATTTTTATGCTCATCGGTAGCTATCCTTGAGAGCACGCTCATCGGTTCGCCCTGACTGCCAGTTGTTATAATCACTACCTCTCTGTCTTCAAGCTTTTTTAAATCCTCGAGCCTCAGCCATGTCTCTCTCGGTATCCGGAGATAACCGAGGTCAAGCGCTATCTGCGCATTTGAGACAATGCTCCTGCCGCAGAGGATTACTTTTCTACCGAACTTTACTGCAACATCAATAGCCTGCTGAATCCTGTGTATGTTTGAGGCAAATGTCGCAATTATTATCCTTCCGTGCGCTTTTGAGAAGATGTCCTCAAATGCACGACTTACTTCCTTTTCGGAAAATGTAAATCCGCCTTTTTCAGCATTCGTGCTGTCTGAAAGCAGCACGAGGGTGCCTTTCTCTCCATATTCGGAAAATTTGTGAAAGTCCATTAATTGCCCGTCAACAGGCGTCGGGTCAAGCTTGAAATCTCCGGTATGCACAACCTTTCCAACAGGGGTGTCTATCCCCAATCCCACACCGTCAACAATACTGTGGGTCACGCGCACAAACTCTATTGAAAACACTCCGAGGTTCACCACATCCCTCGGCTTTACAGGGATGAGCTTCGTACTCTCAAGAGAGTGTTCTTTCAGTTTCTCTTTAACAAGTCCGAGGGTCAGAGGACTGCCATAGATAGGGACATCTATCTCTTTTAAAAGAAAAGGAAGTGCGCCTGTGTGGTCTTCATGCCCGTGCGTAAGCACAATGCCCTTTATCTTATCCTTATTTTCGATGAGGTAAGAAAAATCAGGGATGACAAAATCAACACCGAGCATGTCTTCTTCAGGGAACATCAGCCCGGCATCTACAATAATGAGGTCGTTTCCGTATTCCATAACAGTCATGTTGAGGCCTATCTCCTCAACACCGCCGAGAGGGATAATAGAGAGAATCTTTTCCATTGAGAAAGATTATATCAGATTTTCATCCCTTAATAACACCGAGGGGCCTTAATCTCGCAACCTTTTTTGATATTCCTGCTTTGTGAACAACATCAACAACATCTGAAACATCTTTATACGCCTCTGACATTTCCTCGGCAAGCGTCTCTCTGCCCGCAGAGCGGACTATTATGCCTTTGTCTTCCATTTCCCTCCATATAGCCCGTCCTTTTGCCCTCTTGATTGCCTGATGCCTTGACATTACCCTTCCTGCGCCGTGGCAGGTCGAGCCGAATGTTTCTTTCATCGCCTTCTCCGTCCCTATAAGCACAAACGATGCCCTTCCCATATCACCGGGTATCAAAACAGGCTGGCCTATCTGTTTATATGCATCAGGCAAATCCGGATGACCCGGCGGAAATGCCCGTGTTGCTCCTTTTCGGTGGACTACCAGTTTTTTCTTCCTGCCATTAACAATATGTTCTTCCACTTTTGCAATATTATGCGCAACGTCATATATCAGATTCATTCCAAGTTCTCGTGGTGTTGTCTTAAAAAAATCCATGAACGCCTCTCTTGTCCAGTGCATAATGCACTGCCTGTTCGCCCACGCATAATTTGCAGCAGCCCTCATCGCAGCAAGATAATCCTGAGCCTCGGGACTTCTATACGGAGCGCAGGCAAGTTCCCTGTCAGGAAGTTCAATATGATATTTGCTGACAGCCCGCTCCATTACCTCAAGAAAATCCGTGCATACCTGATGCCCGAACCCGCGCGAGCCTGTATGTATCATCACAGTAACCTGTCCTTCAAAAAGACCGATTACATTGGCAGATTTTTCATCGTATATCTCGTCAACATACTGTATCTCAAGAAAATGATTTCCGGAACCGAGAGTCCCCTGCTGCGCCCTTCCTCTTTCATAAGCCTTTTTGCTTATGAGGTCAGGGTCTGCGCCGTCAATGCATCCTCCTGACTCAATCTTTTCAAGGTCTGACATCTCTCCGTATCCCTCTTCCACAGCCCAGCGGGCGCCATTCAGCAGCAATCTTCTTTCGCTGTCAGGCGTAAGCCGTATCTTGCCCTTTGAGCCGACTCCGGAAGGGATTTCATTATAAAGTATTCCGACAAGGTCTTTTATTTTCAGCGTAATATCGTTCTTCATCAGATTTGTTCTTAAGTNNCCCGGCGAGACTACCCCTTCCTCCAAGTCAAATGCCGCCACACCGCCGATTGCAAACCCGTAACCTGAATGAATGTCCGGCATTGCCATAGACGCCCCCACAATCCCCGGTAGTGTTGCAACATTTGCAACCTGGTCAACAGACTGGGACTCAAGCGCCTTCTCAAGAACCTCATCTACATAAATTATCCCCTTAACCCTCATCCCTGGCTTATAATCAGCCGGGACTTCTATCCTTGTGCCATCAAGCCTTTTAAGTTTTTCAGGAAGCATTCTCACCTCTTATTGTCATTGCGAACCAGTAGGGCGTGGCAATCACAACCCCTTACTATTACACATCCCATCAGATATCAAAAATAAT
>DOHC01000316.1 GCA_003535475.1 Nitrospiraceae bacterium | reverse complement strand
CAGCCTTTCAGCGTCAACAAGCCCTGCAACCAATGAAGCAAGGTTGTCATTATCTCCAAACTTTATTTCATCAGTGGCAACAGTGTCATTCTCATTGATTATCGGGATAATGCCGTATGAGAGCAGTATGCTAAGCGTGTTCTTAGAATTGATATACCTTTTCCTGTCAGAAAAATCATCGCGCGTAAGCAGAACCTGAGCAACTTTTTTGCCGAATTCCCCGAAGCTCTTTTCATAAGCCCACATCAGACTGCTCTGGCCTACAGCAGCAGCAGCCTGTTTAAGCTGTATATCTTTTGGCTTTTCCTTTAGACCAAGTTTTCTCATGCCAGCGGCAACAGCTCCTGAAGATACAAGGACAACCTCATAGCCCATATCCTGCGCATCCCTGATATCAGACGCAATAGCGATAATGCGCTGTGTATCAAGCCCCTCTTTTTCATCAGCGACTATGTTACTGCCGACTTTTACAACAATCCTTTTCATAGTTTTATCCTTGTAGAATTATACATCACCGCTGCTTTTACTGTCATCAGTTTTTATTGGTTATTGAAGGAATAGGATGTTAATTGTCAGTGAAGATTACCCACTTTATAATCTCATCCACCATCGCCTTTATGTCAAGATAATGATAGGAGTGGAGGCAGTATTCATCTAACAGTAAGCTCAGCGGTGGCTATCAGGCGTCTGCTGGATTTTTTTGTTATGCTATTTTATTTCTATGTGAATAGAAGTTTTTATGTCTTCAAAGATTTCTTTATCTGCAATTAGAAACAAAAGCATTTCCAAATAAAAAGGATATTGTCGTCTCACTGAATAATTATCATGCCATAGTTTCATCGACCAGTCTTTCATTAGATGACAGTATTTATGATACGCTTCCTTATAACTAAAATATAAATCTTCATCGCGATTTTTGTCCTTATGAAATAAACGAATGACTGTGTCAATATTATAGTTGGCAATAACTTCACTTCGCCCTGCAGGTGTCGGGTAATATTTTTTTTCTTTCGATAATTTTAAAATAAGCCAATTAAGAGAATAAATTACCCGTGAATCGTAAATAACAAAATTTTTGCAATCCCAAAAAGAACTGAGCTTTGAGAGTGAAGAAATTGTTGAGAACGTACCGCGTGTAAGCCTTTCATTTTTAATCTCATTTTTGAAGTTTTTGATTTTGCTTCTATTTTGGTCGTTATTTTTAAAATTCTTAATTCCACCCCAATCATTAATTATCCAGAAATGAAGATTTTCTACATCTGACGGATTTTGTTGAAAATATTCTGTCAGCTTGAATTTAAGTGCTTCATTCCGCTCAAAGGGATTATTGAAATTGCCATTTACGAACGAGCCAATCTGTGGGATAGAATTAAGAAAAGTGCCATCAAATTCCCACAAAAAACGACTGGAAAGGTCAATTTCCTTGGAATATTTTTTTAACTGTTCAAGGACATTATTCATTTTTATTTAAGCCTAACATTATATTTTATGTCGCATGCGTCTCTTGGGGTTACTTTAGAGAAAAACCGAGAGTGGAGTCAAGAGAAATCATCATCCTTCGATGTTTAACTTAAATGCGACTTAGTGTAATCCGCTCACTCTTTAGCCGCCCACCCTTGCTCAATCACCAATCACAAAAATCTTTCACTTACGGTATTTCTTTTTTGCCTCTGCCTTGATAATCGCCCGCAGTTCAGAGATATACGCCTGCGTAGCCTTCTCAACCGTCACATTGTTTTTCTCCATAAAAAAAATAGCCCACTGCTGCATGGCAATCTTAGCCGCCTCTGCATTCTTCTGGCCTATCGGCAATCTATAAAATGCAAGGATATTATCCAATTCATCTTCAGTAACATGCAGACCATAATAAACACCCCACGCATTCACCGCCTCTTCTGTCGTCCACGCCGGTTTTGCCGCATTAAGGAATTTCTGATATGAATTTTCCAGAGCTGTAAGGGTCGTCTTCTTTAAACCGTGGAATTGGGTCTTGGCCTCCTGCAGCATCTTTGGAGCGATTAATTTAACCTGCTCATGGATGTATGACCTTTGCTGTTCTATTATTTCATGCAGGCCCTGAATCTTAGCAAGTTCCTTAAGCTTGGCTGCCTTTGACGCCTCATCCGCAAATGCATACGATGCTGTCAGAAGCAGCAAAATAACAGATATTCTAAAAACAATCATTGGTCCAATCCTCCTTCTTGAGTTGCAATAACATCAAAGGGTATTCAGAAAAGCAACGATATTTTCCACATCTTCATCAAGGAGATATGAAAACGACGGCATATCCTTATACGGGTTTCTTATCTGATTTGCAGCATTTTCAGGTGTGGCAGGTTTTTTGCTCACAGGCAGAAGCGGATTTTTTAGAATGCCTTTATGTCCTGGGCCTACCTCCCTTTTAGTGCTGTAGGCATCATGGCAGAAATAGCATTTTGATTCGTAAAGTTCCTTTCCATTCCTGATGCTCTCAGGGTCTGTTTTTAGAGCAATCTTAACGGCTTCTTTTATAGGCTCTTTTTTTAGCGCGGAAGCCTCCAGAAACGCCTTATCCGTGCCGAATTTTGTAATAAGCAGATAATATCCTCCGGATGCCGCAAACATGGCAAACGAAATAAGCGCTATCAAGATGCCTATGAGTTTTACCTGATTGTAAAACTGCCTGTATATCCTCACAATAGAGACCTTGAGCACGAGAAGAATGACTATTACAACAGCGGATAAGGAATGGAAGAGCGCCCGAGGCGAAGGCTCCACTTTTGTCTTGATGATATACTCTATGCAGAAATAGCTTATGAAAAGAAAAAGTATGAAATAGAGGATTCCGTTTGCCCTGTGGATTTTTTTCAGTTTCTCAATATCATATTTTCTTTCGCTTCTGCCGAATATTTCAAGCATGGTAAATGCTGCAATCACAGCTGAAATTAGCAGACCAATGCCCATCAGAGACTTGAAAAAAAATAAAGACATAAAATACCCCCAAAATAAAAAGGGGAGGGATTATCGCCCCTCCCCTCAAAAAGATTTTTAGTAACCCGCAGCTTTCTGTTTTACTTTACCTTTCAGAGACTTTATGTAGGCTGCCATATCCTTCATCTGTTCAGATTTAACATCAATGGCCTTTCCCTTATTTGCATTTACAATGCAGAAATTAACAGCCTCTTCAAGGCTCTTCTGCGTTTTGCCCATTGTTTTGAACTCTTTTTTGTCAGCCGCTTTCTCTAAGCCTTTGCCGTTAGGGTGGCAGTCATTACATGCCTTCTTGCCGCCAAATGCCTTTTGGTCATTGAACAGGGTTTTCCCTCTTTCTTCCGGCAGGTGTTTTTTCGCAATGGCTACTGAAAAAGTTAAACCGAGAATTATAAGAAGCAGCAGAGATACTTTCATAATCTTCATCCGTCTCACCTCCTCTCTATTCATAATCTTATAGAAGGGAAGGTGTTTTTGCAATAGATTTCAGATACGGACAAAAGGCGTGAAATTACGGATTAATGCGCGGGCAGTTTTTTATTCATATCGCTGAATGCCTTCATAGTTGAATGCGTATAAGAAATAATCCAGAAAGATACCTCGGCTATCCTTGGTATATCTCCGTTTTTGTCGAAAATAAATTCCGCCGCTTTTAGGCCAAACTTATCCTGATGCCCTGTGACTTCATTCCATGAATCATAGTATGTCCTATGCCTTTGCAGCAGAGAAGCGAGTTCCTCCTCACGCTTAAACGTGACATTAAACAATTCAAAATATTTACTGTAACCTTCATCAAAAACAGCTGCCTTTTTATTTTTTGAGACGGCGTTATCCAGTATCCAGTAGTTTAATATCATAATTTCATGAAAAAGTTTGGATTTTGGCACGCCTTTAAACGGAGAATCATTTTTGTTAAGTTCGTCTTTGACAAAACCGGCAGCGCGCTTAACGCACATGTCATGAAACAGCGATCCCAACTTCTGATTTAAATGTTCCCCCGATAAGTCCTTTAAAGTGAGCTGCTTCTCTTTCTGTATTATTCCGCCATTATTAAAGAACTTTCTGATAAATTTCACAGCTCCCATATAATCCTACTTTATCCTTTTTGATATTATTTTAAATTGTTCCGTGCCTGCCTTTTCAAGCAGCTGAAATAATGCGGTTTCCGTGCATGTTATCACTGCGCCAGCATCCCTCATGAACTCAATGCCTGCTGCAAAATTATCTTCTGCTCTTGAACACACAGCATCCATGATAGTATGAACTGAATAGCCTTCTCTTAAAAGGCCTATGCATGTCTGAAGCACACATACATGCGTCTCCATGCCTGCAAGGATGATTTTTTTTCTGCCCGTGGAAGCCAATGATTCTAAAAAAGAAGGCCCCTTGCAGCAGCTGAAGGTTATCTTCTCAAGAGGTTCGTAAGACGGCAATGCCTCTCTTATCTCTTTAACCGTATGCCCTATCCCTTTCGGATATTGTTCTGTAAGTATTATGGGGATATGAAGGAGCTTTGCCGCTTCAATGAGGTGCAGGCAGTTGTCAATGACCTTCTGCCTTTTTTCCATCACAGTTGCAAGCCGTTCCTGAATATCAACAATGACAAGAACAGCTTTGCATTTATCTAAAAAGAATTTGTCCATAATATATTGAATTGCAGAGGCGCATTGCAGTGCGCCTCTGCAATTTTTCTAAAGCCTTCCTTTTACCAGGTTGTCAACAACAGAAGGGTCTGCAAGGGTTGAAGTATCGCCGAGGTCTTCTATCTGGCCATGCGCGATTTTTC
>DOHC01000117.1 GCA_003535475.1 Nitrospiraceae bacterium | reverse complement strand
AGAATTTTCTATTCTTCTTTCCCCTCGACTCTTATATAAAGCGTTTTATCCGCAACAACTGAAAGCCTGTCAATTTCCGCTACTGCTTTAATAACATCCTTTTCTTTTGCCGTATGCGTAAGAACTATAAGAGGGACAGCCTCTCCGAGCCGTCTTCCTTTCTGAATAACAGAGGTTATGCTTATGTTGTAACTGCCGAGCACCCCGGAGATGCTTGAGAGAACGCCCGGCTTGTCAAATGCAGTGAACCTGAAATAATACATTGCCTCAATGTCTTCTATGCCCTTAACCTTTAGCTTGGAGCGCGGTATCTGGACTGCTTCTTGACTCCTGACTCCTGACTCCTGACTATCTTCTTCCCGATATCTACGATATCGCTTACAACCGCACTCCCTGTCGGCATATCGCCTGCGCCTCTTCCATAGTAAAGGGTGTCGCCGACCGCATCGCCCTGCACATAAATTGCATTAAAAACACCGTCAACCTTTGATATAAGATAATCCTTTGGAACTATTGTGGGATGAACCCTGAGTTCCACCTTGTTGTCGGAAGCCTTTGCGATTGCAAGAAGTTTTATCTTATAACCCAACTCTCCTGCAAAGCCAATGTCCTGAGAGGTTATTCTGGTTATCCCCTCTTTATAAACATCATTAAACGAAAACGGTATGTTATACGCCAACGATGCAAGAATCGCCAGCTTATGGGCTGAATCGATTCCTTCTATATCATAAGTAGGGTCAGCTTCTGCATAGCCGAGCCTCTGCGCTTCTTTCAGAGCATCAGAAAACTCAATGCCCTCGTCCGTCATCTTTGTGAGAATATAATTTGAAGTGCCGTTTATTATCCCATAGACTGCCAGTATCCTGTTTGCAATGAGGCCCTCTTTAAGAATCTTGATAATGGGAATGCCGCCGGCAACAGATGCTTCAAAGCCGATCTCAACGCCATGCTTTTCCGCTTCAGCCAATATTTCATTCCCCTCTGTGGCGATAAGCGCTTTATTTGCTGTAACCACATGTTTTTTATTCCTTATGGCTCTCAGGATAAGTTCCTTTGCAGGGTGTATGCCTCCGATAAGCTCAACAACTATATTAATCTCAGGGGCATTAAGTATCTCGTCGGCATTGGCGGTTAAAATCCCTTCCGGCAGTTTAATCCCCCTGCTCTTTTTTATGTCAAGGTCTGCAATTTTTTTCAGGTTTATATCAAAACCAATTCTCTGAGAAATAACGCTCTTGTTTTCAAGCAATATCTTAGCCGTTCCTGTTCCGACAGTCCCGAATCCTATAATGCCGACATTAATCATCCGCCAAGCACCTTCTTAATTCCCTTTGCAGCCTGTTTTATCCTGTGCTCGTTCTCAACAAGGGCAAATCGCACGTATTCATCTCCTCCTTCTCCAAAACCTATTCCCGGAGACACCGCAACTCCGCCTTCGTTTATAAGAAGTTTTGCAAATTCAAGGGAACCCATTTTTCTGAACTGCTCAGGAATTTTTGCCCATACGAACATTGTAGCCTTTGGGGATTCCACATTCCATCCTGCATTATGAAGCCCGTTAATCAGCACATTGCGCCTTGACTCGTATATTTTTCTGAATTCCTCAACACAATCCTGAGGCCCTCTCAGGGCAACAATGCTTGCAATCTGTATGGGCTGAAACATCCCGTAGTCAAGATAGCTCTTTATCTTTATCAGCGCTCCGACAATATCCTTATTTCCAACGCAAAAACCGACTCTCCATCCTGGCATGGAATAGCTTTTTGTGAGAGAGAAAAATTCAACTCCTACATCCTTTGCTCCCGGAACCTGCAATAAGCTCGGCGCCTTGTAATCATCAAATACAAGGTCTGCATAGGCAAAATCATGGATAACTATTATATTGTTTTCTTTTGCAAAATCCACGACCTTCTTAAAGAATTCCAGCCCTTCAACAACGATTGTTGTCGGATTGTGCGGAAAGTTTATTATAAGCATCTTAGGCCTTGGCCATGTCTTCTTGAATGCCTTTTCCATTTCTGCAAAAAAATCAATCCCCGGACCTATCGGAATGCTTATAATCTCACCGCCTGCGATAATCACACTATAAGGATGTATAGGGTATGCAGGCGCAGGCGTCATGACAACATCTCCTGGCTGTATTGTTGCAAGGGCAAGGTGCGTAAGCCCTTCCTTTGAACCGATAGTTACAACTGCCTCACTTTCAGGGTCTAAATCAACATCAAATCTCCTCTTGTACCACTCGCATACCGCCATTCTCAACTGGGTAATTCCCTTTGACGCAGAATATCTGTGGTTTTTGGGATTATGCACTGCCTCGCAGAGTTTGTCTATCACATGTTTTGTAGCAGGCATGTCAGGATTTCCCATGCCAAGGTCAATTATATCCTCCCCGCGTTTTCTCGCCTCCATCTTAAGGCCGTTGACTATGGCAAACACATAAGGCGGAAGCCTCTTTATCCTGTTGAACTCAAACATTTAAACTCCTCTGGTGAATTGGGGAATCGGTCAATCGGTGAATCGCAAAAATATCATTAATCCCATTCACCCATTCACCGATTATTATACATTTCCTCTGCATTCATCGAGCTCCTTACAAGCGGGGATGATGCCACATATTTAAACCCTATTTTAACAGCTATTTCTTTATATTCATTAAAAATCTCAGGCCTTACATATTCCTTAACAGGAAGATTTTTTTTAGACGGCCTGAGGTATTGCCCTATTGTAACAGTCTCACAGCCGGCATCCATGAGGTCTTTCAATACGCTGATGACCTCATTGAAAGTCTCGCCCAGCCCTACCATCAGCCCTGATTTTGCGTTGATATCAAATGCATTTTTTTTTGCATTCCGCAAAACATTTAAGGATCTCTCATAATTTGCCCTTGGCCTTACATACGGATAAAGCCTTGGCACAGTCTCTACATTATGATTATAGACATCGGGCGCAGAATCAAGAACAGTTTTCAGTGAATTATAACTGCCTTTAAAGTCAGGCGTGAGAACTTCAACAGTTTTATCAGGAAGATATTTTTTTACTGCCCTGACTGTCTCAGCAAAATGCTTAGCACCGCCGTCAGGC
Source organism: Nitrospiraceae bacterium (assembly GCA_003535475.1). Lineage (GTDB taxonomy): Bacteria > Nitrospirota > Thermodesulfovibrionia > Thermodesulfovibrionales > UBA1546 > UBA1546. The sequence goes on along the minus strand of DOHC01000117.1, from coordinate 5,440 downwards.
AAGTCATCACGTGTAACAGATGTCACAACAACATACTTCAATCCCATCTCCCTTGCAGCAAACGCAACCCTTTCCGGTTCGTTCTTATCAAGCGGTTGGGGGATTGCGGACTCTACGGAGCAGAACCCGCAGTTTCTTGTGCATGCAGAACCCATAATCATGAAGGTCGCAGTTGGTTTTGAAAAACACTCTCCCATGTTCGGACATCGCGCCTCCTCGCAGACAGTGGAAAGGCGGTGATTCCTTAAAATCTGTTTTGTATCATGAACCCCCATAGGGCTTTTCACTTTTATCCACTCCGGCAATCGCATGATTGTTAACTATAAAAGAAATACCAACACTTTTTCAATTATAAAAAGAGTTGATGTCAGTGTATTGCAGATAATTTATAGTTTTAAGATCCCTGATTTTCCTGTTTATCCCGGCCAGCAGGTGGATGTTTTTATTGAATCAACCGCAAGGCTGAAGTAAAATAAAACACCGATGAAATGAAAATGCCACATTCAAAATTTGCGGAATAAACTTTCTGCTTGAAGCATTTTTGCAGATTTGCTAATATTTATTTAATTATTCCAATAAGGAGGTTTCATGAAAAAGTTGAGAGCTGTTTTAATCTTTTTTGGTGCTGTTCTTTTGGTATTTTCAATAAACTCTGAGAATGCCCTTTCGGAAGTGGATGTGCACATCGGCATAGGCGTTCAATTGCCGGCGCTTGTGTTGAGTGCGCCTCCTGCTGTAGTTGTGGTGCCCGGCACTTATGTTTATTATGCCCCTGACGTAGAGGCTGAGCTCGTATTCTACCATGGCTACTGGTACAGGCCTTATGGTGGTGTATGGTATAGAGCAACATATTACAACGGGCCCTGGGTGCATGTAGCAATAGGCTCTGTTCCCGGAGTGCTGAGGAGCCTTCCGCCTGACTACAGGCGCGTTCCTCCCGGACATCAGCGCATCCCTTACGGCCAGTTGAAACAGAACTGGAAGACATGGGAAAACCAAAAACACTGGGATAAACCTGCGGTCAAAGGGCAGCAGGGAGGAAAACCGGAAAAGATGGAACAAAAAGGACCGGGAAAAGGCAAGGGAAAGGGCAAGCATGGAGATTGATACACTCCCCGAATATTATCATGGGTGATTTACAGGGTAGTTCTAAGGGGCTGCCCTAATCCATTCCTACAGAAAACTTTTATGGTAAAATGTTCCTTGCTCAGAGGAACATTAATGCATTCTCTTTATATCTTATCAGCGATTTTTTTGTGGAGCTCCCTCGGCATTGTTGTGAGGCTTTCAGGGATTGATGTCCATATCCTTATTTTTTATTCCGTTATAGTCTCTCTTATCGTTCAGGGTATAATCCTGTCTCGGAAAAATTACCGGAAAGAGTTCCCCGGAATAAAACTGCTTAAATATCCTTTAATACTCGGGGTTGCCTCATTAATGAACACCTTCACTTATTTCTACGCCTTTAAACACACCACGATAGCAAACGCTGTCCTTACACACTACACCGCGCCTGTAATTGTAGCATTCCTTGCACCGCTGTTCCTGAAGGAAGCAACAACAAAGAGAATTGTTGCTTCAATAATCATAGCCTCTACAGGCTTATGGATTATGCTCAATGGATTTACATTCAAGGAAGGTCAGGCAATAGGTATAATTTCAGGATTGATTTCAGGCTTTACATATGCGGCAGTCGTTATCATTCTGAGAATCCATGCCAAAAACTTTAATCCCCTTGTCCTTGTTTTTCTCTCAAATGCCGTAATTGCAATCCTGCTTGCCCCGTTTGTGAGAGAGTTTCCGGCAAAGGCGCTCTGGAGCTTTCTGGTAATGGGGATTGTCCATTCAACAATCGCACCGATACTATACTTTAAAGGCATTCGGTTTGTCACTGCCAACAGAACTGCCGTTCTCGGCTATCTTGAGCCTGTTATAGCGATAATATTCGGCATAATATTTTTGAGCGAATCGCCTGGAAAAGGCTCTATTATCGGCGGACTGCTGATAATATTTTCAGGGTATCTTACTTTAAGAGTAGAAAAGTAAAAATACCCTTCGCAATCGCGCTATCTTGCTGTCAAACTAAATGAGATGGCAGGATTCAAGACCTGAGAGCGGAACTTTTGCTGATTTTTCCGCTCCGATTTCCTTTAAATGCTCAGAGTCCTTTCGTTATCCTTCAACCACTTTTGCCTTTTCTTAAAATCAGGCATGATGCTTTTTACTTTATCCCAAAATAATCTTGAATGGTCTCTTTGTTCCAAATGCACAAGTTCATGCACAATTACATAGTCAATTATTTCCAGAGGCGCCATTATCAAACGCCAGCTGAAATTTACTGTTCCTTTTGGTCCACTTGAGCCCCATCTTTTTTGAGCGACAGTGATTTTGATCGAGAGCGGCTTATATCCGGTAAGACTTGCATACCACTCGCAGCGCTCTTTTATCTTCTTTTCCGCAACTGATTTGTACCACGTTATCACAACATCCCTTGCATAAGGCACTTTTTCCAGAGATAAAAGCAGATTATCTTTAAGCTCAATATCAACACCGCAACTATCCACAATTTTCAACTTATAGCTCTTTCCGAGACAAAAGAACGACTCTCCATTTACAAATTCTTTGGCTTTTAGCTTGGGCCTGCTCTTTATTTCCAGCAACTTTGTTCTAATCCATGCACGTTTTTCATTAACCAGCTTTTCCAAGTAATCAACAGGGGTTTTAAGCGGTGCACGAATAACAAGCGTTGCATCGTGCGTCAGCACAAGCGCAATCGTTTTTCTTTTTGAGCGGATTATTTTGCTGATTTTAATTTCTTCCATAATGTGCAGAACTATTATAACAGACGGAGGAAGTTGAAAAAAATGGAAGGTGAAGAGGTGTTGGAATTCCAGATTCTTGGGATGGCAGAGCTTAAGACTTGAGACTGAAACTTTTGTGCTGGTATGATGAAAAGAAAATACGGATAGTGTTATTCCCACACTACTGTCTTGGTTTAGTCAAATAAATCGCTCGTGCTAATTCAGTTTCGCACAGTTCAGACGTTCTAACTCAAACCCTCCTGAACGCCAGCACTGCATTCACCCCTCCGAATCCGAATGAATTGGAAATAGCGGTCTTAATCTCAGTCTTTCTGGTTTCGGTAACATAATTCAAATCACACTCAGGGTCTTTTGTCTTAAGATTTATAGTCGGAGGGATTATGCCCTCATAAATACTCATCAGCGTAACAGCAGCCTCAAATGAGCCTGATGCTGCAAGCATGTGACCTGTCATTGACTTTACAGAACTTATCGGAATTTCATAAGCCCTTTTGCCAAGGGCAAGCTTTATAGCCTCTGTTTCTGCCTTATCGCCGAGAGGTGTTGACGTTCCGTGAGCATTGATATAATCTACATCCTCCGGCGACAAACCCCCTTCTTCCATTGCAAGCCTTATCGCCCTTGCCTCTCCTTCTGCGCTGGGCCTTGTCTGATGGAATGCATCCGTGGTATTTCCGTATCCGATAATCTCGCCATAAATCCTTGCTCCTCTTTTTAACGCTGTCTCATAATCTTCAAGGACAAGAACACATGCGCCTTCTGCAAGAACAAAACCATTTCTCGTTTTATCAAACGGCCTGCTTGCAGAGGCATCGTTTATTTTTGACAATGCGCCTGATGCGCCATACCCTTCAATACACAACCTGCATATTGGAGCCTCTGTGCCTCCGGCAAAAACCATATCTGCATAGCCGGATTTTATCAATCTGTACGCCTCGCCTATTGCATTTGCTCCTGATGAGCAGGCATTTGATATGCCGAGACAGTAACCTTTAATACCGATCTTCTGCGCCGCATATGATGCTGCCGCATTTACGCTTGTTGAAGGCATAAGGTAAGGAGACAAGCGAAAGTTATGAGTTAGGGATTGTGAGTTAGGAGTTTCAACTGTCTTTATCCTGAATCCTGCATCCTGAATCCTGCATCCTGAATTTTCCTGTTTTATTATTGCCTGTTCTATCGTAGTTATGCCGCCTCTGCTTGAGCCGATAATCACACCGCCTGAAGCGAGTGACTTCTGCACTAATTGCGCATCTTCTGCAGCCATCAAAGATGCGGCAACTGCATAATGTACAAATGGGTCAAGATGAGGCATTTCCTTTTGAGACAGATACAGCCCTGCATCAAAACCCTTTAATTCTCCTGACATTTTCCACTTCATCGGGGGAACATTAAATCTTGTTAAAGGAGCTATGCCTGATAATCCTTTTTGGACAGCCGTCCATGATTCGCGGAATGAATTACCCAGAGAACTGACTGCTCCTATGCCCGTTACAACAACCCTTTTCATTGTCAACTATAATAGCATAATTGGTTTACAATCATATGGGAACAAAACCCGCCCTTTTTCTATAAGATTTCATTTCTGAAGATAAAAAATTTTCTATACCATTTCCTATGTTAATTATGTTATCTTTTTTAGAGAGGAAAAGGTGCCCGGAGAAATCCTAAAAAAAAGGCGTGAAGAATTGGGGTATACCCTCAAGGAAATTGCCAAGACCCTGAGAATAAGATCCGATTATCTAAAGGCAATTGAAGAGGGAACCTTTGAAAAACTTCCTATAGAGGTTTATACAAAAGGCTACATCAGAGAGTATGCCAAATTTCTTAAAACAGACCCTGAAACTGTTATAAAGGCTTATATAGAAAAGATATCGCCTCCTGTAATAGAAAAACAACCTGAGCCCATTACCCATGCTGAAAATACCGTTAAAGAAGAGAAAACCGCTCCCAGATACTCCGCGACTGCAATCACACTGTCAGCAGTGGCAGTTGCAGCTTTATTAACCGTTTTATCCTTATTTGTTTTTGCGCCGGAAGGACCAAAAACGCCTCTGTCTGAAAAAACAGCGCCAACACCAGCAGCGCTGCAGCCCGGCAGCCAGGCGCAAGAAAAAGAAAATACTGAAAAGGGAAAAACAGAAGCTGCGGCAAATCCACAAGGAGAAAAAACAGCGAAAGAACACAGTCTTGAGATTCTCGCTTCAGACAAGACATGGATTCTTGCAACTATAGACAATACCGAAACAAAAGAACTGCTTCTAAACAAAGGAGAGTCAGCAAAGCTTTCGGCAAAGGACGGCTTCTCTCTGAAAATCGGGAATGCCGGCGGAATCAAACTGATATTTGACGGAAAGGATATGGGAGCGCCCGGAGAAAACGGCAAGGTTATAACTCTTAATCTCCCTGATAGTAATAACCAGAATCTTAGCAGGCAGCAATCAAATTAAATCCTGATTATCTTCACGATTAATAAGAATATGTTATTTAAAAAGAATTTTTCCCCGGTATCATTAGTGATATTCTTACTTGCCTTTGCTCTATTTTCAGCGTCATATATTTTTGCATCAGACCCTTATCTTCAGAAGCGAGAAGGAATGGTGAATCATGACATAAAC
>DOHC01000023.1 GCA_003535475.1 Nitrospiraceae bacterium | reverse complement strand
CAGACGGCTCCTGTTCTGACGTGATTACGGGAACTCCCTTTTTTATTATCCCTGCCTTTTCTTCTGCAATCTCTGAGATGGTATTTCCGAGAAAGTCCTTATGGTCATAACTTATGTTTGTTATAACCGACACCTCCGGAGTCAGGACATTCGTGGCGTCAAGCCTCCCTCCCATTCCTGTCTCAACCGCTGCCCAATCAATGTTTTTCCTTTTAAAATAGAGGAAGCCCATTACAGTTACAAACTCAAAGAAAGTAGGGTTCAGCTCAGAGCCTTCTATTGTGCTTCTTATCTCTTCTGTGAGTTCAATTACCTCATCCTCTCTTATCTCTTCATTGTTGACCCTGATCCTCTCGGTGAAACTTACAAGATGCGGGGATGTAAACAATCCTGTCCTGACCCCGGCAGTCTGCAATATCGAAGCTATAATAGCTGATGTAGAGCCTTTCCCGTTTGTCCCTGCGATATGGACGGATGAAAAATAGTTTTGTGGATTGCCGGATAAGAAAAGAAGCTTCGCTGTGTTATCAAGTCCCAGCTTGATACCGTGTTTCTGAAGCCCGTAGAGATAATTGATTGCAGCAGCGTAACCCATAAGTGCAATATTTTACATTAAATACCATGGAAGTAAGAAGAAAGAAATTTTAAAAAATAAATTAATTTAAGGCTGGATTCTTGAGGCAGAAATTTCTTACGAAAGGAATTCTATGAGTTTTGCGAGAGTCTTCTTCATGTCTTCCCTGCTGACAATTATATCTATTAACCCGTGCTCAAGAAGGAACTCTGCCCTCTGAAAATTATCAGGGAGCTGTTGCTTCATTGTCTGCTCTATGACGCGGGGGCCTGCAAACCCTATGAGGCTTCTCGGTTCAGCGATTATTACGTCTCCGATTGTGGCAAAACTTGCAGCAACGCCGCCGAATGTCGGATCAGCAAGGACAGAAATATACGGGATACTGTTATCTTTGAGCCTTCCTATTGCTGCAGAAACCTTTGCCATCTGCATAAGGGAAAATATTCCTTCNNACCGCCTGACGATGCAATGCTTATTAACGGCTCTCTTTTTTCAAGAGCTGTTTCTGCAGCCCTTGAGATCTTTTCTCCGACAACAGAACCCATGCTTCCGCCCATGAACGAAAAATCCATCACAGCAAGGATGACAGGGAAACTGTTTATCACTGCCTCACCTGAGATAACAGCCTCAGAGAGACCGCTCTTGGCCCGGTTTGCCTGTATCCTTTCAGGATAAGAAATAGAGTCTTTAAAGTTCAGCGGATCTCCTGAACACATATCTGCGTCAAACTCTACAAAACTTCCTGCATCCGCAAGAAGCTCAATTCTTTCTTTAGCGCTTATCCTGAAATGGTAATCACACTTCGGACAGACTTTAAGATTTTTGTCTATCTCTTTTTTGTAGACAATCTCTTTGCAGTTATCGCACTTTACCCAGAGGCCTTCCGGGATCTTTACCTTTTTTTGCAGTTTCTGTTCTTTTAACTTTTTAAACCACATCAGATATTTATAACCTCGCCGTCTTTAAGTATTTTGATATTGGGAATTCCGAGTTTTTTAATCTCAGACCTTATGGTTTTGAGATGCTGCGGCTTGGGATGCGTTATTAGTATTTTGTCAGGAGGTATCTTTATCTTCTCAAGCTCTTTTCTGAGAAGCTTCGGGGTGAGGTGCCCTGTCGCAATGGCCAGAGCCTCCATCCTGTTAGGAAAAGAGACTTCTATTATGGCGCGGTCTATCTTTGTTCTGCCTGCTTCCTTCCAGATGGCAGTTGTTGGCCCTGTATCGCCTGTATAAAGGAGTCTTTCCCCTCTTCTGTCCTGAATTATATAACCGGTTGCAGGAACCGAATGGTTGACTCTGTATGCAGTAATTTTATAGCCGTTAATTTCAATTTGTCTGCCGGGCTTCACCTCTAAAAACCTTATTACAGCCTTTTCAGCATTCGGTATCATTGTAAAATCAGGCCATATCTTATTATTCAAGAGATTGTTTTTCAGCGACTTCAAAACCGGCGCAATCCCTATCACTGTAACATTGTGCCTCTTGTTTTTTATAATTATGTTGTCTGCAAGGAAAGGTATTCCTCTTATGTGGTCAAGATGGGCGTGTGAAACTACAATATGCCGTATCTTCCACTGGGCATTCTTAGAGAGGTAAGCGCCGATTGTACCTGCATCAAGCAATATTTTCCCGTCAATCAAGAAACCCGGAGGATTAAAACCCGGGAACTCTGCTCCTGAGCATCCGAGAACTTCTATTTTCATAGCACAATCTCCATTTCTTTTTCGCCTCTGCGAATCTCCGACTACGCTTTTAAAAAGGCATCTACCGCCAATGGGTCAAACTGTCTGCCCGCATGCTTTTTTAATTCATCAAATGCGTCATCTGCGGTACGCGCTTTCCTATACGGCCTGTCAGTCGTCATGGCGTCAAATGTGTCGGCAACCGCAATAATCCGCGCTGCTAATGGTATCTCGTTATCTTTTAGTCCGTCAGGATATCCTGTCCCGTCATATTTCTCGTGGTGCCCTCTCATGCCAGGAATAACATCTTTTAGCTGCTTAACATGACTTAATATCTCTGAACCATACTTGGGATGTAGATTCATTGCCTCAATTTCTCCAGCTTCAAGCTTGCCGTCTTTTAGAAGCACATTGTCTCTTATCCCGATCTTTCCGATGTCATGGAGTATAGCAGAAAGTTTTAAATTTTCAAGCTCTGTCCTGTTAAGCCCGAGCATGCGTCCTATGGCAAGGCTGTAGTTCATAACCCTTTTCGTGTGGCCTCCTGTGTAAGGGTCTCTTTTTTCAATGGTCTCTGCAAGCGCCTGGGCTGTCCCGTAAAATGTATCCTTAAGTTCCTGATACAGATTTGCATTTTCTATCGCACCAGCTACCTGGTTTGCAAGCGCGCACAGTATCTCCGTGTCCTCATCGTCAAAACTCCCTGCCTTTTTGTTTATTGTCTGGAGCGCTCCAAGAATCTCCTCTTTTGTTTTTACAGGCACACATATCATGTCTCTTGTGAAAAATTCGCTTCTGTCATCTGCGCCCCTGAAAAACCTCGGGTCTGATTGAACATCATGCACTACGACAGTCTCCCCTTTTTCAGCAACCCATCCTGCTATGCCCTCACCTTTTTTAAGCCGCATCTCTTTGACCTTCTCTCCCTTGTCTCCAAGCGCCACTTCAAAAAAAAGCTCATTGTTTTCCTTATCCTTCAGAATCAGACTTCCTGCTTCAGCATTAACAAGCCACGTTGCCGCTTCAATCGCCCGTTTTCTCACTTCATGCGTATCAAGCGTAGAATTGACTAAAGCTGTCAGTTCCATCAGGGTATTAAGCTGTACCAGCTTATTATCGGAGACCTCGTTCATTTGATTGCCTCTCTTAATTTGAGAAGAAAATCACTTAATTCCTTATCTAAGCTCGCCTGCGCTTTTTTGACTATTGCGCTTCCAATAATCACTCCGTCAGAGATGCCTGCCACTGCCTTAGCTTCATCAGGCGTTGAAACACCGAATCCGACGGCAATAGGTTTATCCGTAATCCTGCGGATGCCATTTATTGATTTTTCAATAGAGCCGTCAAGCAGAAGTTGAGCGCCGGTAATGCCTGTTATTGAAACATAATATATAAAACCCGTTGATGCTCTTACAACCT
>DOHC01000195.1 GCA_003535475.1 Nitrospiraceae bacterium | reverse complement strand
CTGCTCAATGCTCGGCGGCATGAAGGCTGTTACATGGACGCAGGTTGCACAGTATGTTATTCTTATCATTGCATATCTTGTTCCTGTTACGGTTATGTCATATAAACACACAGGAGTTCCTGTATCACAAATAATGTACGGACAGGCTCTCCAGAAAATAGATGCAAAAGAAAAGGCAATAAATCTGGATGCAAAAGAATTAGAAGTCCGGGAGGCATTTAAGAAGCAGGCATCGGATGTTGATGCGGACTTAAAAGGACTGCCTGGCAGCCTTGATCAGAAAAAGGCTGACCTCCAGTCAAAGCTCGCAGCGCTTCCGGCAGACGCGCCGGCAGCAGATAAGGAAAAGATAACAAAGGCGATTGCCGCCTTGCCAAAGACTCCTGATGAAGCAAAGGAGAAGTGGACTGTTGCCAAAACTGCAGCCACTGCAAAAACAAAGGCTATCAAGCCCTACACAGAGCCATTTGCAAGAATGGACATGAAGAATATGCTTGCTCTTACATTCTGCCTGATGGTCGGAACAGCAGGCCTTCCTCATATCCTTATGAGGTACTACACGGTTCCTTCTGTCAGAGAAGCCCGTATCTCAGTGGGATGGTCTCTGTTCTTCATATTCCTTCTTTACTTCACAGCCCCTGCATACGCTGCATTTGCAAGGTACGAAATCCTTACCAATGTTGTAGGACAGCCCTTCTCAGCGCTCCCTGCATGGGTTGCATCATGGGGCAAGGTAGGACTCTTTACAGTAAAGGATATGAATGCTGACGGCATACTGCAGTTCGCAGAGATTACCCTGAATACAGATTTTATCGTTCTTGCCACACCTGAGATCGCAGGGCTTCCTTATGTAATATCAGGCCTTGTTGCAGCAGGCGGGCTTGCAGCAGCGCTTTCAACAGCAGACGGATTGCTTCTGACAATCTCGAATGCGCTTTCGCATGACCTTTACTACAAGATGATTAATCCCAGCGCATCAATTTTAAGAAGGCTCACAATCTCAAGAATACTGCTTGTTTTAGTTGCATTAATTGCAGCGTATGTTGCAACATACAAGCTGACAATCATTGTTGAGCTTGTTGCATGGGCGTTCTCACTTGCAGCAGCAGGTTTCTTCCCTGCGCTTGTTATGGGTATATGGGATAAACGCGCCAACAAGACAGGCTGCATTGCCGGCATGCTTGTAGGATTTGTTTCCTGTTTATACTACATGATAGGAAGCAGATTCTTCGGTGTTGACTGGTGGGGCATAAAGACCATATCTTCAGGTCTTTTCGGTATCCCTCTCGGGTTTATTATTATCTGGGTAGTTTCCAGACTCACAACACCTCCGCCAAAGGAGATGGTGGAATTTATAGACAACGTGAGAATTCCGAAGGGTTCAGGCGCAGCAGTTCATGAATAATTTCACTGCAAGAGGGACAGGGTTAACCTGTCCCTCTTCTTTACAGAAGAAGGACAATAATGGGAATCTATATATTACAGTTTGTTAATTTTACGCTCTCGTTCTTTATGTGGTTGATAATAGGGCGGATTATGATTACATTACTTATAGGCAACAGGCAGAATTTCATGGTAAGTTTTTTCGTGAGATTTACCGAGCCGTTCTATAAAATTACGAGAAAATTGTTCCCATTTGCAAAGGAGAGTTACATACCCCCAACCGCAATACTTATAATTGTAGTGCTTCGCATTTTGCTTATTGCATTCAAAACAGCAATTCAACATAAATAGGAGGCTATATGTCAGGCACAAAAGGCATTGAAGTTTTGATGGCAGAGAAGAGGACATTTCCGCCGTCAAAGGAGTTCAGCAAAAAAGCGCATATAAAGAGCATGAAAGAATATGAAAAGCTTTATAAACGGTCAATAGAAGACACTGACGGATTCTGGAGTGAGATGGCCGAAAAAAATCTTTCATGGTATAAAAAGTGGGATAAAGTTCTTGAATATAATTTTGAAAAACCTGAGATAAAGTGGTTTCAGGGCGGCAGCCTGAACGCATCGTATAACTGCCTTGACAGATTTGTAAATACCCCGACCAGAAACAAGGCGGCAATAATATGGGAGGCGGATGACGGAAGCTATAAAACATACACATATCAGCAGCTTTATTACGAGGTGAACAGGTTTGCAAATGTCCTGAAAAAACAGGGAGTGAAGAAAGGCGACAGGGTTACCATCTATCTTCCGATGATTCCTGAACTTGCGATTTCCATGCTTGCGTGCGCGAGAATCGGGGCAATTCACAGCATTGTTTTCGGCGGATTCAGCGCTCAGGCTTTAAGGGACAGAATTCAGGACTGTAAGTCAAAGGTTATTATTACATCGGACAGGGGCGCAAGGGGCGGCAGATTTGTTCCTCTGAAGGCAAATGCCGATGAGGCCCTGCATGAATGCCCTACTGTTGAAAAGATGATAGTGGTAAAAAGGACAGACGGCAATGTTGATATGGAGCCTAAAAGAGACCTCTGGTGGCATGATGAAATTAATGCCGCTGATATTGCCAAGTATTGCGAGCCTGAGAAAATGGATGCGGAAGACCCGCTTTTTATCCTTTATACATCCGGCTCAACAGGAAAACCCAAAGGTGTTCTTCATACAACAGCTGGATACATGCTTTTCACAAACCTGACTTTCAGGTGGATATTTGATTATCATGACGAAGATATTCACTTTTGCACGGCGGACATCGGATGGGTCACAGGGCACAGCTATATTGTCTATGGGCCGTTGAGCAACGGCGCCACGAGCCTTATGTTTGAAGGGATTCCGACATATCCGAATCCCGGCAGGTTCTGGGATATAGTTGACAAACATAAGGTCAATATCTTTTACACGGCGCCGACTGCGATAAGGGCATTGATGAGAGAAGGCGAGAAATGGGTGAAGGATCATGACATTTCATCTTTGAGGCTTCTCGGCACAGTCGGAGAGCCGATAAATCCTGAAGCATGGATGTGGTATTACACCAATATAGGGAAAGAAAAACTCCCTATTGTTGATACATGGTGGCAGACAGAGACAGGCGGCATTCTCATAACGCCTCTGCCGGGAGCAATGACATTAAAGCCCGGCTCTGCAAACAGGCCGTTCCCCGGCGTTGTCCCCAAAGTTTTAAAAGAGGATGGTTCACCTGCTGGGATAAATGAGGGCGGTTACCTTGTGATTGAAAAGCCGTGGCCCGGAATGATAAGAGGCACTTTCGGAGACTCTGAGAATAAAAGGATTAAAGAGGTATATTTCTCACGTTTTAAGGGTAAGTATTTAACTGGAGACGGGGCCCGGGTTGATGAGGATGGCGATTACTGGCTGATGGGAAGGATTGATGATGTAATAAATATCTCAGGCCACAGGCTTGGAACAGCAGAGGTTGAGTCGGCGCTCGTAAGCCATGAGGCGGTTGTGGAGGCTGCGGTTGTCGGTTTTCCCCATGAGATAAAGGGAGAGGGCATATATGCTTATGTTACATTAAAAGACGGCAAACAGCCCTCTGATGAGCTTAAGAAGATACTCATCGGACACGTAAGGACAGTCATAGGGCCGATCGCAACTCCTGATAAATTACAATTTGCCCCGGGCCTGCCCAAGACAAGAAGCGGCAAGATAATGAGAAGACTACTCCATGCTAAAGAGTGGGGTGAGGATATTGGCGATATTTCTACCCTTGAGAATGACTGAAAATTTAAAAATACGATATATTTAACCTAAAAATAATTTATATGGAAGAAACAGATTTACAGGAAATGAAAGATCTTGTCCTGAATTATGTGATCAATGAGTATATGG
>DOHC01000267.1 GCA_003535475.1 Nitrospiraceae bacterium | reverse complement strand
TTGCCTCCTCAATCTTTGCAGGAAGGTAAAGGGATGCGATGAAGTAAAACCCAATGGCAATCATGCTCAAGCCCAGACTGATTTCATGGCTTGAAGTCTGTTTTATGCGGGTCAAGCCCACAACTGCAAGGGCCAAAAGGGCAAAGATAACTCCCAATCCTACGCCCACAATAAGAGACGGCAGTTTAATCACGCTCAGCGCTGCCCATGTGGAAAATGTCATTGCGGAAAGACATACAGGACAGGGGATCAATAAAAGTAAAGAGTTTAGAGTTGAGAGTTCAGAGTTATTAATTTTGGAATTTTGAATCTTGAATTTCAGTTTTGTCTGTGTTCTATGGTCTGTGCACCGTGTTCTCAACAAAATAATTCCCCACGCAATCATCCCTATCGCCATCAGCGCATGAAGGTAAGCGCCTTTTTTCAGCACAGGCTCAAGCAGCCTTATCAAATGCCCTGAAAGCACGGCTATAGCAACAAACAGCATAAGATACAAGAAAAGAGTCATAAGCACGCCCTTCCATTTAATCCTGCTAAATCCGAGCCCAAAACCGACCTTTACTGCAAATATGCCGAGGCTGAAAAGCATGCCCCCAATCCATAGAATAATGCTCAAATCCATATCTCACCTCCATAAATTCTGTCATTCCGCACTTGATGCGGAATCCAGAAACTTGCAACTAAATTTTTATTACTGGATTCCTGCTTTCGCAGGAATGACGACAATAGACTTACTCAAGTTTAAACCTCACAGGCAGTAATGCCTTACATGCCACTGGATGCCCGTTTAATTTCGCAGGCCGAAAAGTAGATGCCTTTACAGCATTCACCGATGCCTCATCAAAGCCATGCCCTGCCTTCTCAACTATCTCCACACTTACAAGCCTTCCATGCCCATCAATGAAAAGCCTTAAAACCACCTTTCCCTCTTTGCCGAGCCTTCTTGCAAAGCGCGGGTATTCGGGCTTAACCATTTTCAGAAAAGATGGGCCGTTTATGGAGCCGAATTCGCCCTCCACAATATCTCTCCCTGAATTATTCCCTTTAGCAACATAGGAACTGCTGCTTTCCTTATCATGGAACCCGGATGTTGAGACGCCTGATGCTCCCGATGTCAGAGTTGCTCCTTCATTTCTGTCTGCACGCCAGTGACTTGATTGAACATTTTCAGGTTTAGAAAAGGATGGATTCTCTGCCAGCGGCGACGGCTCTGATTTTTGAATGTCCGTATTCTTTGCCTCCGGCGCGTTAAAAGCTGATTCGGCCTGACTTTCCTTTTTGACACTGTTTTTTGAAAATCCAGTTTTCTTATTCCGAATACTTCTCTCAGAGGTCTTTGCATTTCCAGACATTGATTCCTGCATCATCAATTCCACAGTAAAAATCCTCTCCCTTTCATGACTTGCAATGACAAGAGCAAACAGCATTATCCCATGCAATAACATGGAAATTCCCAATGGCAATATTTTTGCCTTCGTCCCTAAAACCTTAATGTTATCTCTCCAAACCATGACCTACCGGGCGCCTTGGAATATCCCCAATAATCCCTGTCAAAGATGTTATCTACCGAGAAAGAGACAGTGGCAAACTTTGTAAGTTTATAAGAGACCTTTGCGTCTGCTGTAAAATAAGGGTCGTATGAGGTATAGACTCCGCTGACAGTATCTGTGTTTTCATCATTTGCATATCGCTTGCCTACATATCTGCCTGTAAGAGATGTTGAAAAGAGACCCTTCTCAAATTCGGCTCCGGCGTTGAACATCCTCTCCGGAACCTGTGTCATCTTTTTCCCTTCAGTTGACGGCTTTGCGTCATTTTTCTTTATCTTCGCATCGGTATAAGTATAGTTGGCAAAGAGCCTAAGCCATTTGTCAAACCTCTGCTCCGCCTCAAGCTCTACTCCTTTGCTCTCAGCTTTCCCTGCATTGATCTTTTCTTGAAGCGTGGACGAAACGGTCTTACTGTAAATAAGGTCTTTCATGTAGTTCTCAAAATAGGTTGCCCTGACTTTGGCTCCTCTCCAGAGTCCCTGCTCAATACCAGCATCCCATGATATGGTGGTCTCAGGCTTCAGATCGGGATTTCCAGCGTAAGTGACGCCTGATTTGGTCGTCCATGTCCTGTAGAGTTCATATACCGTTGGAGGTCTGAATGCCTTTCCTATTGATGTCCTTAGAGTCGTCTTTTCAAAAGGCTTGTAAACAATTGCAGCCTTTGGACTGAAGGCAGAGGCATTTCTTGAATCGTATTCCTTTGGATAACCTGCTGTGCCGACCTGATTCACATAGCCGTTATAGGTCTCCCACCAGTCCTGCCTGAAGCCGATATACGCCGTGAGATTTTTAAGAATCATTATTTCATCCTGAACGAATAGGGCGTAGGTCTTATCCTTTCCCTTAGCCTGATAAGAGAGAGTGGTTTTTGATGTATCGTCCTTCCAGTTCGTAATGCCATGCTCCTGCGAATCCGCCCATCCATGCCTGAAGGTGCTGCCAAAGGTCAGTATATGCCTGTCAAATACCGGCACGGTAAATTGCATATCAGCATTATAGCTTTGTGATGGTGTCTCACTGAGTGTGCCGGGGCCTCCGGCTCTGGTTGTGGCAACGGTTGTGCCTCTTGTCACAGACCATGCTTTTTCCCTGTCCATTAGACCAAGAGAAAGTTTCATCTTGACGGAAGAAAACGCCGTCTCAAAGCCTATGTTGTAAGTATTCCGAAGACTGCCGCCGCTACCTGAAAGGAAAGAGGACTCCTTCACGCTTCCGTATGACCAGACTTCATTGCCCGCCGCATTTTTCAAATATGTGTGCGAGTCGTCATAATTGTATTCATAGCTGTTCCGCATGTAGGAAAGATTCATTTTGGTCTCTTTCGTGAAGTCATATCCCGCTTTCAGGGTAATCTGGTCATCCCACCATCTGTTGTCACCCTTGTCTCCGATGAGATAGCGGGTATTGCCCTGATTGTCCGTAGTCCGAGTCCAGCCGGTAATGCCTGCCGTTGGCTTGCTGCTCTGGACATTAAAGTCCGTAGGATAGCCGTTTGTTGCCTTATAGCCATAACTTACAAAGAGGCTCAGTTTGTCTTTAAATTTATCGCCATAAGAGAGATAGAACTTTCTCAAATCATCCATCGCCTCGCCCCTGTCCCAACTGGAGCCATAACCGCTCTTTACGACAAATTCCCTCTTTTCGGGCATCTTTGTGATGATGTTCACCACACCGCCCATTGCATAGCCACCGTAAAGGCTTGAAAAAGGGCCTTTGACAACTTCTACTTTCTCCACATCTTCCACTGAAAGCAGGTCATAGCTGAATCCGCCGCTATATGCATCATTAAGTGCAATCCCGTCAAGAAGAAAAAGGGTTCTCTTGTCATCCGGAATGCCTCGCAGAGATAATGATGTCATCCTATCCATAATGCCCTTGCCTCTTCTTTGATAAATACCGGCTGTTGTATTCAAGGCATCGTCAACCGTCTTGATATTCCTTTTCTCAATGTCTTCTTTGGTTACGACCGAGACACTGCCGGGCGCAGACGCCAATTCCTTTTCTGTTCTCGTGGCAGTGACTACGATTTCTTCCATTGAAGCAGTTTTTTCTTCGGCAAATGCAGAAGTGAGAAATAGGCTGAAAGCTAAGGACGAAAGGCTTAAGGCAAGCAAAACAACCGTGATGGGTGATGCGTAATGGGTGATGCGTTTAAATAAAGATAAAAATGTTTTCATTTCTTCCTCCCTCGAGAAAATGTTTTGGATTTTTTTCAGAGTTCTTTGCTCGTGTTTTTTAACTCTTAACTCCGAACTCTAAACTCTAAACTCTTTTTGGTCTGGATAGGTTTTCCGGCTTAGGGCATTCAGCAGACCTGATGACTTCATGTAATCAGATCCTTCTTTCTACTCGCCCGCCTTCCCATCCCGATATATCGGGACAGTGGCTTCTTTCGGGCTTTCGTTCCCTTCACGGNNACGGCTGCGGGGCAGCGGGAGAATTCACATTAAAGTGGCACTCCTCTTCCCTGACATCCAGCCATATTAAAAGCAGTGTTTAAGAACTATGCTATTGTTTTATCACCTCCTGTTTTTTACAATTCTTTTGAATTAATTCCCTCCAGTAATATCCTGCGATAAATCCACCTATCGAGCCTGCAAGGAGAAAGACAAAAAGAAGCAAGTCGCCCTGATCCGTATTAATGAACGACTCCCTCGCCTCTCTGCCATGCTCCTTTGCGAATTTCTCCACCACCGACTCATCAACCCCCTGCCATTTGTCAGAGGCAGTGACAGTGTCAGTGAATAGTGAATAGTGAATAG
>DOHC01000055.1 GCA_003535475.1 Nitrospiraceae bacterium | reverse complement strand
TGCTCAAAGAAGAGGTTGATGAAGAAGACATAGCAGAGGTAATCTCAAAATGGACAGGCGTACCTGTCTCAAGGATGCTTGAGGGAGAGATTCAGAAGCTTCTTAAAATGGAAGAAAGGCTCAGGCTCAGGGTTGTGGGGCAGGATGAGGCAATAGGCGCTGTTTCAAATGCAGTCAGGCGTTCAAGGGCAGGGATTCAGGACCCTAACCGCCCAATCGGTTCCTTTATATTCCTTGGCCCCACAGGAGTTGGAAAGACAGAGCTTGCAAAGGCTTTGGCTGAGTTTTTGTTTGATGATGAGAATGCAATGGTGCGCATTGATATGTCTGAGTATCAGGAGAGGCATACGGTTTCAAGGCTTATCGGCGCGCCTCCGGGCTATGTCGNNTATGTCGGATATGAAGAAGGAGGACAGCTTACAGAGGCAATCAGGAGAAGGCCTTATGCCGTGGTGCTATTTGATGAAATAGAAAAAGCGCATCCTGAGGTCTTTAATCTGCTTTTGCAGGTGCTTGATGACGGAAGGCTTACAGACGGTCATGGAAGGACAGTTGATTTCAGAAATACGGTTCTGATAATGACCTCAAATATCGGGAGCACGCATATACAGGAACTCCTTACAGAGAGGACGAAGAGGCCTGTTGCATACTGGGGTTCTGCCGAGGAAGAGGATAATAAGGAAATGAAGGACAAGGTAATGGCAGACCTTAAGGCATTCTTTAAGCCTGAATTCATTAACAGGGTTGATGAGATTGTGATATTCAATCCCCTCTCAATACAGCTTCTGAAGCAGATAGTTGAGATACAGGTTAACCGCATGAAGAAATACATAATGGAGAAGAATATAGATATAACCCTGACAGATACGGCAAAAGAACATCTCGCAGAGACAGGGTTTGATCCTGTTTACGGCGCAAGGCCGTTAAAGAGGGCAATCCAAAAGGAGATACTCAATCCTTTGGCTTTGAGCATTCTTGATAAGACCTTTAAAGAAGGGGATGTTGTGGGGGCTGATTTTAAGAACGGCAAATTCGTATTCAAAAGGGCTGTGAATTCAAAGAAGGAAAAAGTGGAAGCAGCTTGAGGGGGCAGGGCATCCGAGGATTTGACAAAATATGTTTAAAAGTGTAGATTAAACATATGGCAACTACTGTTAAGATAAGCCCTGGCGGTCAGGTAAGAATACCAAAAGAGGTCATGGAGAGGCTTCGTATCTCCAGTGGTGACTACCTTGATTTCGAGTTTGCTGATGACAAGCTTATAGTAAAAGCAAAAAAGCTTATAGACGCTGATCAGGCATGGTTCTGGACAAAGGAATGGCAGGAGGCTGAAAGGGCGGCTGAAGAAGATACCAAGAAAGGCCGTGTCTCAGAGATTTTTACCTCTGCGGAAGAAGGTATTTCCTACCTGAGGAAAAGACGAAAAGAATTCGGAACTTCCAGAAAAAGCCGCTAAACCTTTTTTCTTTCAAGGATAGAATGTGCCCCTATGTTTCTGAAAATAATCTTGCCTTCCTTATCCATCTCGAACGTGAATCTATAGCTCATTGTCAATGAAGCCTCCCAGATATACGGATTCCTGAACCCCTCCATCTTCTTTGTCCTGAATGACGGATGAAAGATGTCTTTCAGAAAAACGGGCAGTTTCTTCTCAAAAAGCTCTGCAATATCATCAGGGAGCTTTGAATGAGACTTTTCGAATTGTGCCGTAAAAACATATTTGCGCATTGTACTGTCCTTTTTTATTTTATTAAACTCAGTCCCTCTTTTTTCTTCCCTTCAAATGAGCTGTATGTAACGAATCGCCCATCTTTCATAAAATGTATTCTTCCAGCTTTCGCCATCTTATTTAAAGTTATCTGGACTAATACTTTAAACTGTTTAGATTTCGATTTAAACCCTCTTTCAATAAGCTTGTCCACGATTTCAAGAGATGTAAAAAATTTCTCGGGTTGTGAGTCAACTATTTGGATTATCGCCTTTGGCAGAGTTTGAAAGATTGCTGTCCTTCTACGTCTGACTGAAGGCGCTACTGCCGAGCTTTCTGGTATTGTTTCCCCTAATAGTTCTCTACCAAATTTTACTTTTTCCTGTAGCTCTATTTTCTTTTGCTCTGCTTCTTTAATTTTTTCCTCCTGCTCTTTAATAGCTTGCTCATCCCGATTTACTTGGTCTTCTAATTTAGCGATTTCACTAAGCCATGCCGTTATCTTTTGGCCTACATCTACGATACCCTTCATTCTTACACCTCCTTGTTAGCACTATATGGATAGTATACTAAATGATGACTTAGACCTTTGTCAAGGGGATAGGTAAATTTATTAATGGTGTAAATTACTAATAGGAGGATTTAGTCGGTTGTTTCTTAGACCATCTGGCCTTAGCGGCTTTTGGGGCTATTGCTTTACGTTTCTTGGCCGACAACTTCTCAGCCCTTGCCTTACCGCCCTTTAAACCACCTAAATGTCCGAGGGCGACTGCTGCTGGGTTCTTTTCTTTGACAGGTTTTTTGGGGGATTCAGGCTCTTTAGTTGCAGCCTGAACTATTGATACAGCTAATACGTTAATATCTGTAGACTTCTTTTTTCTTTCAGTCACGCATATAGCATACCCGCTCAAGCATTAAGAGGGTGAAAATTCAAACTGACCCATTACTCTCTTCCCTCTCCAGAAGCTCTCTGTAAATCTGCAGCTTTGTGGATGAGGGGACGTCAGGCGCTGCATAAAGTTCTTTGAGGTCTGTTGTTTTCATGTCCTTAAGAAATTTAACGACAGCGACAAGCGGAGCGTGTTTGTTAATGATAAGCGCCCATATGATCTGATACCGCGCCGACCATTTTGGATGTTCTGCTATCATCCTAATTATGTGTAGAGATATCTTCTTCATACTGATAATTTTGTATATATCCCCCTCTGTCATGTAAGGGCTGTCAAGGCAGACAGCAACAACCTCTCTCAGCCCTTCTTCAATAAGTTTCATGAGCACGTTACTGCTTGCCCTCTTTGCGAGCGTTATCTTGACGCCGAGAGCCATTGCCGGAATCTTTTTGCTGATTTCTCCCTCAATTTTTACTCTTACATTTACAGGAAGCGCATTGTTGCGCGTTAAATCGGCAAGGTCAAAAACTCTCAGAAACTTGATGAGGGAGAATGTTATTTTCTGGGGAGTCTTGGGGTTTTTGCAGAGTGCAAGCCTGACTTTATAGCTGTCTTTCCATCTGACATGATGCGATAAGGATTCAAGTATTCCGGAGTCAATATTTCTCCTGCCGGCTATTATGGTAGCGAGATCTTCCGTGAGGTTTTTGTTGTTGATGATCACTGCTATAACTTCAGGGGATTTGTGATATACAAGCGGCTTTAGTTCTTCTTCTGCGGCAGATGCAAGCTTAAGGTCTTTGCTTAAATCACTTCCCATGAATATATTTTAACTCAATATAGACCATTTCAGTAGGTTGTAGCTGTCTTTCGGCAATATTAAACTATCTTTGTTAAAGAGCAGATGTTAGTACTATCTATTAAGCTCTTACAAGTTCTCATGTGGGGCTTCCGCTCCACTTCGTGGAGACTTCAGCCCCTATGATGACAGACCCGTGAATCTTGCCGAAAGACAGCCATAAGCTACTTACGAATTTTTATCCATAGTAATGTTTTACAAATGTTCTGTGCATAATGAAGGTTGTATTTGCGGCAAAAGGAAAATTATAATAACAGAAGGCGCTGAAAGCAAAATGGGAAAAAGATATTTCGGTCATATAGAAGTCCCCCTTAAGAGAATTCATATAGAGCTCACAAACATCTGTGATTTTAACTGTGTGTTCTGCCCGAAGTCTGCAATGGAGCGGCCATACGGCTATATGAATACAGAACTTGCCAAAAGGATAATTGATGAGATTCAGGAAAACAAGCTGTGCGATAAGATTACCTTCCACGTAATGGGAGAGCCGACACTGCATCCTGATTTTTTTGAGATACTGTCTTACAGCCATGATAAAGGAGCGAAGGTAGGGCTTACCACAAACGGAAGCAGGCTTGGAGGCGAGACAGGGAAACGGCTTCTGGACTACAACCTCCATCAGATAGATATTTCTCTTCAGACACCTGATGCAAAATCCTTCCTGCTTAGAAAAGCGAATGCGCTTACGTTTGATTCTTATCTCAGCGGCATTCTCAACTTTTTCTCTTCCTATATGGTAAAGAGAAGGGGCACGGTTTTTAAGTTCAGGTTTCTGAACACAAGGTTCCCACAGAAAAACATAGAGAAAAAAGCCGGGCCAGTAAGGGTTATGTCATCAACAGAAGAATTGCGGGATACCTTCAACTGCTGGGCTAATCGCATATACGACATTCTCGGTGTTGAAGCAGAGAAGAGAGAGAAAGC
>DOHC01000089.1 GCA_003535475.1 Nitrospiraceae bacterium | reverse complement strand
TCTTATTTGAGTATAATCATCTGAGAAGGCATGGGGGTTTAAATTATATGACGCCTTTTGATAAACTTGTAAAAGTTACCGAATTAGTGAGCGAGAACAACGGTTCTGTAATCATCTATGTTGTAAGTGCTGACTGCTTGCACGCAGCCTGCAAGCACTATCAGCGATAAAACGCATATGACGCTTAATTTTCTCATAGTCTTATCTCCTCTTGTCCTCATGCTTTTTAATTTCACTATACATCTATAAATATTCCCTGTCAAACCCCCTACACCCTTGACTTTTATACATAATAAGCATGATACTCTTAGAGAAGGTTAAGGAGTATTTTGTTATATCTAAACCGTGCAATATCCTGCGCTTGCGGTTTTTTTTATGACACTTTCTCCCTGACTTCAAACCACATGGCAAGAGGCATGAAGCAAGCAGTAACGAATAACTGAAGGGAGATAATTTGGCAAAACACGGAGGAGCATTCAAAAGCGAAAAGAGAAAAAAAGAATTGATGCGTCATAAAAAACAGGAAGAAAAGCGGCAGAGGCGTTTAAAGAAAGATATAAGCCAGGAACAAGGCCCTGAATCAACAGTTCCCGATCAAAAGGATGAGGTTTCATTACCTGCCATTCAAGATGCTTAAAGGAGAATAATTAAGTGTATAAAAATTTTAATGAATTCGGCATTTCAGACAAGATAATTGTCTCGCTTTCAGAGATGGGCTTTGAAGAGCCCACCCCAATACAGAAGATGGCAATCCCGCCGGTTCTGCAGGGAAAGGATATTATCGGCCAGGCGCAGACAGGCACTGGCAAGACAGCTGCCTTTGGAATACCACTAATAGAACAAAGGCCTGAGGCAAAAGGAAGGTATCCCTACGCAATAGTTCTTGCGCCAACGCGGGAACTTGCTGTTCAGGTATCAGGAGAGATTAATAAGATGGGGGCGAGAGCCGGAGTTGTCTCTCTTCCAATCTACGGCGGACAATCCATAGAACTTCAGATAAGGAGTCTGAAGAGAGGGGCAGACATTGTGGTTGGCACGCCGGGAAGGGTGCTGGACCATATAAGAAGGAAGACACTCTTTCTCAAGGATATAAAGACAGTAGTCCTTGATGAGGCAGATGAGATGCTGAGCATGGGTTTCATAGAGGACATAGAGAAAATTCTCGGCGGAATACCCGGAGAAAGACAGACGATGCTGTTTGGCGCCACCATGCCGAAAGAAATTATCCGCATGTCAAAAAACTACATGAACAAACCTGTGCATGTGGGCGTGGATGCAAGCGAGATGGTTGTTGCCAAGATAAAGCAGGTATTTTACGAGGTGCGCGAAGAAGACAAAATAAAGGCTTTAACGCGGCTTCTGGATGTTGAAGGCCCCGCGCTCACTCTCGTATTCTGCCATACAAAAAAGGAGGTGGATGAAGTCGCAGGAAGGCTCCAGCAGATGGGCTATCCTGCAGGCGCAATCCACGGAGACTTCACTCAGAGCCACAGGGACGAAATGATGCGAAAGTTCAAGGGCGGAGACATAGATATACTCGTTGCCACAGATGTTGCGGCACGCGGACTGGACGTGCCTGATGTTTCCCATGTCATTAACTTCAGCATTCCGCAAGACCCTGAGGGCTACATCCACAGAATTGGCAGGACAGGCAGGGCAGGCAAATCTGGCATTGCGATTACATTTGTCACTCCTCGGCAGTACCGCCAGCTAAAGCTCATAGAGCAATCTGCAAAGACGCAAATAAAGAAGGCAAAGCTTCCGAGCAGAGAAGAAGTAAGAAAGGCGAAGGAGGAAGAGCTTGCTGCGGGTGTTGAAGAGATGATAAAAGAAGGCAAACACACTCGTTTTTATGAGGTGGCAAAGAGGCTCTTTGAGAAACATCCTCCTGAGGACGTCTCAGCAGCGGCGCTGAGTATGCTGCTTGATACGGAGGATATGCAGGAGATTGAGGAGCCGGAAAGAGGATATGCAGGACAGAAGAAAGATTCCGTGCGCTTATTCATGACAATAGGCAAGATGGACAAGATAAAAGTAGGAGATATAGTCAAATCAATCTCTGCAGAAGCAGGCATTCCCGAACGGAAGATAAGCAATATTGCGCTTTTTGACAAGTTCAGTTTTGTAGAAGTCCCGGCTGACCTTGCCGACAGGGTTATCAGCGCCATCAACGACAGCATCATAAAAGGAAGAAAGGTCAGAATCCAGCATGCCAAGAAAAGGGAGAGGAGATAATTAACTCGAAGTAGGCAGTGATGAGAAAATATTTGCAGATATGCGCGGTTGGAATTGTTTTAGCAGTATTAGCGGGTGTTTTGTTTGTAAAACTCAGTCTTGCGGATATTCAGTCAGTAGTATTTGGTTTTGCCGGCAAGATTAACAGTGATGGCATTGCTTCTCCGTGGAAGGTAAAAGAAAAATACGGCACGGCTGACGTAAAGATTGTCTCTGAGAGCAGTGAAAAGGTTGTTCAGCTTAAATCTGATAATGCCTCTTTCTCCATAGAAAGAGAGGTTAATGTGGATATCAAGAATTACCCGTATCTCGCATGGAGATGGAAGGCTTCAAAACTGCCGCCTCATGGAGATGTCCGCAGCGGAAAAACGAATGATCAGGCGCTTCAGCTTCTTGTGGCATTTGAAGGCCGCAAAATACTCAGTTATATATGGGACTCAAATGCGCCTGAAGGCACAGTAGCTGATGAGTCTATTTCATGGCCTGTCAGCCTGAAGGTGAAGGTGCTGACAGTGAAAACAGGGACTGCTGATACAGACAAATGGTTGACAGTCACAAGAAATGTGTACGATGATTACAGGAAATTATTCAATGAAGACCCGCCTCATGTAAAAGGCATCAGAATTCAGACAAACTCCCAGCATACGGAAAGCATAGGGGAGGGCTATGTCGGGAAGATTGTATTCAGCAAAAACCTGTCTGTGGCAAGATAGGCCGAAAAAGGGTGAAAAAGGAATTAATTAGAACAACGGTTGTACTAGCTCACTAATTCGGTAACTTTCTGGAGTTTATCAAAAGGCGTCTCATAATTCAATCCACCATGTTTCCTCAGATGATTAAATTCAAATAAAAAGTTTCGGCATAATTAGGACCTATCCCCAATCATTGTGCCACTATGAATTAGAAAATGCCAGCATATTTTCCTGTTCCAGTCTGAACTCATTGGGTGTCAGATTTCCCAGTGACCTATGTGGTCGTTCCTGATTATATTCAATGCGCCACTCCTCAATAACCCGACGGGCATGGTCAATGCTCATAAACCAATTCTGATTCAGGCATTCATCCCGCAACTTCCCGTTAAAACTCTCCATAAAAGCATTATCAACTGGTTTCCCATGCCGACTAAACTGAAGTTTAATCCCTCGTTCGTAAGCCCATGCATCAAGCGCATTACTGATAAACTCTGGACCATTGTCAACGGTGATATGATCGGGCAACTCTCTCATGTCCCCTGTCTGGCTTAAAATGGTTGCGATTCTCTGTCCACCTATCGAGGTATCCACCTCAATCCTGAGACATTCCCTGGTAGATGTATCAATAATCGGCAGCAAGCGTATCCGCCTGCCATTACTCAATGCATCACAAACAAAGTCCATTGCCCACTGCTCATTGGCATGCTCAGCCTTCGATAACTCAATTCTGCTTGGGACGCCAGTTTCTTTCTCCTTCGTATCCTTAATGTGAGTCCTTCTTCGCGATATATGCGCTCTGTTCTCTTATGATTGACCACCAGTCCCTCTCTCCTGAGAAATAGATGCAGCCTGCCACATCCATACCGCCTCTTCTTCTCGCTCAGTTCCTTCAGCCTCCTGCGGAGTTCTTCATCATTATCCGGTCTTGCCTGATACCGAAAGGTGTTTCGACACATTTCTACAAGTCCGCTTGCCCGTCTCTGACTCAGCCCAAAGCTTCCCATGATAAATACCGCTGCTTCCTTTCGTGCCTTGGGCTTTAGAAGTTTTTTGAGACTACCGCCTTAAGCGCCTGATTATCAAGGCTCAGATCGGCCACGATCTGCTTGAGCCGACGGTTCTCATCTTCAAGCTGCTTCAGCTTCTTTGCATCGCTTACGGTCATCCCGCCGTATTTTGCCTTCCAGTTGTAGTAGGTCGCATCGCTGATCCCATACTTGTGGCAGAGCTCAATAATCGGAATCCCCGCTTCAGCTTCCTTTTCCTTCAAAATACCGATAATCTGATCCTCTGAATACCTGCTCTTCTTCATTCCTTGCCTCCTTGTTTAGAGTTTTTATTATGCCTGTACTCTAATTACAAGTGGCACAGTTTTCGGGGTAGAGGTCCAGGGTTCTAAGTAAAATTGTCTTACCAGCTCCATTTGGGCCTAAAATTGTAATCACAACCCCTCTTTTTACCTGAAAGGATAGATTTTCTATAATATTCTGATTATCTAACCTGACGTTTAAATTTGTTACTTTTAATACTAAGTCATTCCCCATAAATCTTCCCTTAATTTCTTCAGGTTTCACTATTTGAAATTGCTACCGACAGGTTGTTTTTTATGATTTCATAAATTTGTTGTTGTTCTATCGTTATAGAACTATCTCTTACTCCCCTAATCTTCTTGAAGGTATAGGGCCATAAACATATTCCATAAATTAC
>DOHC01000018.1 GCA_003535475.1 Nitrospiraceae bacterium | reverse complement strand
TCTCCCGTGTTGGGCGATAAAGTCCCTGATAGGTTTGTCTGAGCTATTGTTAAAGCGGCCTTGCGGAAGGACGATTGCCATACGCCCGCCGGGTTTGAGAAAATCCAGATTGCGCTCGATAAACAGAATGTCCCGTCCTACTTTTGATTGCGCCTTTCGGTTGGCGTTAAAACCAAGTTCGTACTGGTGCAGGATGCGGCTTTCTTTAATATCACCGGCAAAGGGTGGGTTGGCCATGAGGATATCAAAGTTGAAGTATTTGTTGCTGCCCTTTTCGGCTCGGAGCTTTTCCAGCCGTTCAAAACCCTTGCCGTAGGTGTTTATCCATTTTTTGTCTTTCTCTGTTTTGTCGCTCCACCGTTCAAAGTCCAGCGCATTCAGATGCAAGACATTGGTTTCGCCGTCACCGGCAATAAGGTTCAGGGTGCGGGCCACGCGCACGGTTTTTTCGTCAAAATCAATACCGAAAATCTTTAATATATGCTGCTTTTCCTTCTCGGAAATTTCGGCATTGGTAAACAGATGCCCTGTGATCTGGAAAATGGTATGCACAGGAAACCCGCAACTGCCTGAAGCAGTGTCAATCATGTACTCGCCGCGCTTGGGGTTAAGCATCTTCACGCACATATCTATGACATGGCGGGGCGTGAAGTATTGCCCCTTTTCACCTTTGGCGGATTTGTTCACAAGATACTCAAATGCTTCGTCCACCACAAGCAGATTGGAATTGAACAGCTTCACATCCTGCAAACTTGAAACGCAGACTGATAGATGGCTGTCTGAGAGTTCAAAAACAGACCCGTCCGCAAAAACGCCCGGCCATTGGCCCTTTGCCTGATCAAACAAACCCTGAATCTTGTTCTTGAGTTCCGTGTCGGTCTGGCCGGAGTTTCTGAACTCCATTACCCTGAAGCCCTCATCAGAAATGCCGCTTACGGCTGCCTTAAGCGCTTCATAATCCGAGCCGCCAAGATAGCTGGGCGTATTGCCATATGGTGCTACAGGTTCTCCCACTGCGGTTTGAGTAACCTGTTTCGTCAAATAGTTTATGATGTCCTTGTCTTTTCCGCTCAGGAACTCATCGTAGAGCTTGGTAAATATGAGCTTGAAGACCTCTTCAAATACATCCACGCCCGCGTTGGCAAGCACTTCGTCTTCCATCTCAAGAATAATGTCTTTCAAGGACTTGCGCTCGTTGGAGATTTTATCCTTAATGATGAGATCTTTCAGGGTGAATCGTTCGCTGAGTATGTCTTTAAGGCTCTGGCTTGCCTTGGGAATATCGGTGATGTCTTCAAAGTAGTTAGGGTCTTTGCGGTGGTAATGTGAAATCTTCTCGCCATTGGTCCACACACTCATTGGCGCGCCAGTGGCATTGCAATATGAACGGAGTTGGTCTTTGCCGTCTTTGAGTTTCGGCTTTTTCAGCTCGACAATTATGTATGGTGTATCAGGGCGGTCTTTATCAAAAACTACAATATCGGCGCTCTTCTTCTCCCTGCCGAAAGTGACGGCATATTCAAAAGCAAGCCGTTTTTTAGGGTATCCGTATTGCTGGATTAGTCTCGCGGCATAAAGCTGACGGACAACTTCTTCAGGCTTCAACTGGATATCCTTACCACGAATAATACAGGCGACAAAAGGAGTTTTCTTGCTCTTTGATTCCTTGATAACAATTTTCTTGCTTAGAGTATTAATTTCCTCTTCGGAGAAGATAGAAAGATGATAATTACTGTCTTTGAGAATCGTTTGGATGATATCTTCTTGTGTCATTTCTTCTCCTTTTCCTTCAGTCCACAATTAAACTGTTGCATTAAACAATCACTTCTCCTTCTTAATCCAAAACACCCCAAGTATCACCCGTGAGCTATGAGCTAAAACCGTCCCGACAAAAAAGCGGGTGTCAATGTCTGGAGCGCAAAGCTCATTAAACAAATTTTATTCATTTTCAGATGGCAGAGGCGGCACAAGCGGCTTGATTAACGCTGCGAGTTCAGGAATCTTCTTCTCAACAAGCGCCCACATTCTATCCTGTTTTATTTCCCCATACTCATGGGCAATGACATTCCTTTGGGCAATTATAGAACGCCATGGGATTTCCGGATGTTTCTCCTTGAATGTTTCAGAGATGTTCTTTGCAGCCTCGCCAATAACTTCCACACACCGCTCTATTGCAAGCTGTAATTTCCTGTCTTCCAGATAGGTATTATAATCAATGCCTGACGTGAATTTAAGAATTGTTTGTGCTGAGTCAAGTATGTCCCAAAGATACGCTGCATCACGCTCTTCAGGCCGCATAGATGACCTCTCTTGAACTTAAAATGGAGTGGCGNNTCCTGCATCTGCACAAAATCAAATAAACTCCAGTATGCATCTTCGGCAAATTTTACCAGCACGTCAATATCGCTTTCAGGTTGAAAATCTTTGCTTAGTACAGACCCGAAGAGTGAAAACTCGGTGATTTTCCATTTTCTGCAGAAATCCAGTATCCTATCCTGAGGCATTTCTATATTGCTTTTAGCCATAACCAGATACTCTCCTAAACTTTTTCAATTCACATGTAATTTTATAACTATCCCTATCACCTTATCAAGAACTTAATACAACCTTACATCTCTCCAAAATTACTCCTATACCTTTCGTTAAACTCTTCATAAGTATAACTATGCTCCTGTGTCCCGTATTTCTCTATGGCATAGGTTGCAGCGATAGCTCCCATCTTAGCTCCTGTTTCGAGGTCTTTCCCTGTTGCAATCCCTTTAAGCAATCCTGCCCTGAACGCATCCCCTGCGCCTGTAGGGTCAACAACATCACCCGCCTTTGCAGAAGGGATTTTGATATCAGACTCGTCTGTGCTTATTAAGGAGCCTTTTTCTCCGAGAGTCGTAATGATAGTTTTTGTCAGGCGTAAAAGTTCCTTTTTATTCATTCCAGTCATCTTCATAACAAGCTCAAGCTCATAATCATTGGAAATCAGCATCGTTGAACCTTCAATCCATTCTTTCAGCGGTTCCTTTTCCCATGCAGTTAAAGACTGTCCGGGGTCGCATATATAATCAATGCCTTTATTCTTGCATTCCTCTGCATAATTAGCCATATCCTGAAGATTGCCGGGCGCAATGAGCATGATAGATTTCTCCGGATTTGCTTTCGGCAGCCTGAAATCAGCCTGATACTTCATTGC
This sequence comes from Nitrospiraceae bacterium, assembly GCA_003535475.1. GTDB lineage: Bacteria > Nitrospirota > Thermodesulfovibrionia > Thermodesulfovibrionales > UBA1546 > UBA1546. The sequence continues at coordinate 3,156 of DOHC01000018.1, read as the reverse complement.
TCCGGGATTGAACCCCGTTATCTGGTTATCAGCCTTATCTGTCGTTATATATGCGCCTGCTGTGAATTCCTCATCTATTATTTTTATGCCTTCCAGAGAGATATTATTCTTCTTTAGCCATTCAAAATAATTTGCATAGTCCTTGCCTATTGTCCCAAGGATAACCGGCTTTTCATTGAGAAGGCTCAGTGAATAGGCAACATTGCCTGCTGTGCCGCCGAATTTTTCCCGCATCCCATTAACTGTAAAGCACACATTCAATATGTGTATCTTGTCGGGAAGGATGTGGTCTGAAAATCTCCCCGGAAAATCCATAATCCTGTCATAAGCCATTGAGCCTGAGATATAAATATTCATTTGTTCTCCTTGCAGATTGCTAATACGAACCCGGCGGTTTCCCGTAGGGAATCCCTTGCGGCTTTTCCGGCTCCTTTTTCTCTACGGCAGAAGGCTCCTTCCCTTCACGCAGCGCCTTCAGTTCCTCTTCAAGTCTCTTTTTATCCTTTTCAAGTTTTCTCTTTTTAACCATATTCTGCTGCAGCATAGACCGCTCAGGCGCTGTAATCGTGCCCTGTGTGCTCTTTAGGAACAGATTCTGAACCCTTATGTTTGTTCTCTTCAGGTTTTCTTCAACCTTCTTAAGCTCCGCTTCTTTCTGCGCTATCTCGGCATCTTTTGAACCCGCATCGTTTGCAGCCTTTAATACAGCAGGGAAAAGCAGCGTGAAAAATATAAAAGTAGAAATCAGAAAGAGCTTTAGCTCAAAACCCCTGACCGTAAATTCTGAACTTTTCATTGTTCCCTCCCGAGCTCCGCAAGGAGCTTTTCTGCAGTTTTTCTGTTAAATCCTTTTATTCCTGCGATGTCGTCTATGCCTGCTTTCCTTATACCTTCTATACTACCAAAATGCCTCAAAAGAACAAGCCTCCTTTTTTTGCCGATGCCGTGAATCTTCTCAAGAGGGGATTCCATAAGCCGTTTAGCGCGTAATTTTCTGTGAAAAGTTATTGCAAATCTGTGCGCCTCGTCCCTTATTTTTTTAAGCAGCAGTGATTCCGGAGTTTTATCCTCAAGGTCAACCGGCTTATCAAGAGATAAAGCAAATGCCCTGTCAGGTTTTTTTGCTATGGAGATTATTGCCGTACCTTTAATGCCGGATTCGTCAAATGCCTTTTTTGCAGCTTTAAGCTGGCCTATGCCGCCGTCAATAACTATAAGCGAGGGCAGTTTTTCACCGAGATTTTTTATAACCCTCCCCGCTATCTCTCTCATCATTGAATAATCATCTATGCCCTCAACTGTCCTGATTTTCATATGCCTGTACATATTTTTTTTGAATTCGCCTTCCGACCAGTATACAAATGAGCCGACTGATTCGCTCCCCGAGATTGTTGACACATCAATAGCGCCGATGCTCTGTGGAACATTTCTAAGGGCAAGGCTTTTCTTCAGGGCTTCCAGTGTCTCTTTAATATCTGTCTTCCCCCTGCTCTTAAATGTTGCCATTGCATTTTCATCTGCCATTCTGAGAATTTCAAGTTTTTTGCCTTTGGGACGGGTAATTATCTTTACCTTTTTGCCTTTCTTATCCTTGAGCCATGCTGTCAGTGTTTTCATCCCGTCAGGACGTTGCCCGGGAACAATCTCATCAGGAGGAATTATCTCTTTTGCATAAAACTGCTCTATGAGATTGCTAAAAAGTTCTCCTGCTGTAATCCCGGTTGTGTCTTTCAGATAAAAATCCTTTGTCCCAATCATAACCCCGTTTCTTATGAAAAAAATCTGGAATATAGCCTCATTGCCTTCTCCGTAGAAACCTATGACATCAATATCCCCAAGTTCAGGCGCTACAACCTTCTGTGATTCCCATATATATCTTAGATTGTTTATGCTGTCCCTTATCTTTGCAGCCTCTTCAAATCTTAATTCCTCTGAAAACCTTTCCATCCTTTTTTCAAGCTCATCAAGAAGCTCTTTTTTCTCGCCCTGAAGAAAGAGCCGAACATCCTCTACAATCCTCATATACTCTTTCTTGCTTATAAGCCCGCCGCATGGCGCCGGGCATTTTCCCATCTGGCGCTGGATGCACGGCCGCATATGTTTGTCGAGGGAATATTTGCACGGCCTAACCGGGAAATTTCTCCTTATGAATGCAACAGCCTCCCACATGCTACGTGCAGGGACATAAGGCCCGAAATAGAGCGCTCCGTCTTTTTTAATCCTTCTTACAACCTCGAGCCTTGGCCATTCCTCATTAACTGTGAGTTTCAGATAGGGGTAGTTCTTGTCATCCCTTAAGATGATATTGAATTTCGGCTTGTACTGTTTTATGAGATTGGCCTCTAAGACAAGCGCCTCAAGTTCATTTCCTGTTACAACATAAGAGAAGTCTTTTATATTTTTCACCATTGAGGATTTTCTGGCATCAAGTTCAGCAGACTTCCGGAAATAACTCCGCAAACGGTTCCTCAGGTTTTTTGCCTTGCCCACATAGAGGACATCCTCTTTAGCGCTCTTGAATATATAGACGCCGGGCTTTGAAGGGACAGGGGTAATTTTTTTAATCATTTTACATACTAACAATGCAGACACTATGCGTCAAGAAGTGAAGCCTTCTTTAAACTGGTTATTTCCTGCAATCCAACTGCCGGATTACTTTATTCTGTCATTCCCATGAAAATGGGAATACAGAGAAATAAGACGGCAAACTGGATTCCCGCTTTCGCGGGAATGACAAATGGTATAAGTATGGGGAGCGAGAGTTAATGCCTGAGCATATAAAGCAGCATTATATTGGCGATATAAACCAACAATATCCCTATCGAATCCCATGCAAGCAGCAATTTCTTTTTCTCAGAGCGATAGGTCAAACCAATAATCGCGATGGCTGTCATCAATATGGCGGATAAGGCAGAGATTATATGGCTTGCATTGACGAATGACAGAATCGGGCCCTTCACAAAAAATATATCGTCAAGAGCAAGAATAAAAATGCCCATATTCAACCTTGAACTGCAACGCAAGAAGAAGCGACTTCAAGTGGTGTTTTAAATCCCAGACACTTTCTGGGGCGATTATTAATCAAAGATTCTATGTGAGCAACTTGCTCATCTGAAATCTTACTGAAATCAGTACCTTTTGGCAAATACCATCGGA
>DOHC01000235.1 GCA_003535475.1 Nitrospiraceae bacterium | reverse complement strand
GGCTGATAGAGGAATGATTCCGCCCAAGCTCTTTCCCAATGCTTCTGAGGCTTTCCCCCTTGGCTAACAGTATTCCTATGTATTCTCTCTCTTCAAGACTCATTCGTTTGAACTTCCTTCCCACTTTGGTTCCCTCCTAAAGGTATTTTATCCAAAGTGGTGCAATTACTTATGGAACTGATGATGTCATAAGCCTGATAATCATTGCAGTTTTTGCGGCAGTATATGTTGCTTTTTACTTTCTTGCCCATCACTTGTTTGAAGGCGCAACAGCGCTTATACTATGTCTTGCCGGCTGCTTGGCTATTGCGATAATTGCACTCATCTTCCTAAAGAGATATGTAACAGAAAACATCGTCCAGCCTCTTAAGAACATCCACACCGGCAGCTCAGCAATAATAACTGAAATCAGCGAAGGAAACTTTAATAGTAAGATTGATATTAAAACTGGAGATAAGCTTGAAGACCTTGCAGATAATTTTAACAGGATGGCCTCGGTATTGCAGATAAGAGAAGCAGCGCTTAAGGATGTATCGGAAAAGGAACAGTATGTCATAAGGGCGCTTGCGATGCTTGCTGAGATGATGGGCTTTATAACCTCAGAGGTTAAATTTGAGTCAATTCTTCAGACATTTCTTGAAATGACAAGAAGTCTCCTGAAGGCAGAGCACAGCGGGATTTTCATGTTTGAGGGAGCGGAAAAAGAACTGAAACTTTTCAAAACCACAATAAAAGGAGAAAATGCGCCTTCTCTTGACTGCGCCAAGGCAATGCTCATGGGACCTCTCGGAAAGACAATAAAAACCTCATCCATATTAAGGATAAATGAGCTAACAGCGGAATTTCCTCCTGAACATCCGGTTGTTAAAAATTTTATAGCGCTTCCGCTCTCCTCATCAAACAACAAGATGTCGGCGCTTTTAATTACAATGAATAAAAACAGCGGGTTTAGTCCTGATGATGAAGACACGCTCTTTAATTTTGCGTTTCAGACTTTTCAGTCGCTTGTCCTGCATGAAGAGATTGCGCGCCTTGCCGTAACAGACGGGCTTACCGGGCTTTACAATCACAGGGCTTTTCAGGAAAAACTGTCTGAAGAAACAAACAGGGCAGAGAGGTATTTCAAGACATTCTCCTTAATTATGCTTGACATAGACCATTTTAAGTCTTTCAATGATATTTACGGCCATCAGACAGGAGACCTTGCATTGAAAGAAATATCAAAAATTATAAGAAACGAATTAAGAACTGTTGATTTCCCTGCAAGGTACGGCGGGGAGGAGTTTATACTTATATTGCCTGAGACATCTGTTGACGGCGCTTTGATTGTCGCAGAGAGGATAAGGAACGCAGTAGCCGAGCATCAATTTATGTCACAAAGCGGCGAAAGGCTGCTGCTTACTGTAAGCGCAGGAGTTGCCTGTTATCCTGATGATGCAACTCCAAAGGAAGACCTTATAAAAAAGGCTGACAAGGCGCTGTATTTTGCAAAGGACCGCGGAAGGAATACGGTCTGCACCTACCAGGGAACCATTGATAGATAATATCCTCCGTGCGATCCTCTATCATCACGAAAGATTTGACGGCAAGGGGTATCCTCTTGGATTGAAGGGAGGAGAAATCCCCCTCCTTGCAAGGGTGCTGTCTATTGTTGAGGCATATCAGGCGATGATTTCCCCGCGGCCCCAGCGCAGAAGAAAGACAAGGGAAGAGGCTATCGCAGAACTCAGAGAAGAGGCAGGTTCTCAGTTTGACCCCGACATAGTTAATGCATTCATTGAGTCATTACAGGAGGAAAAAGGCAGCCCTGAACAGTAACCTCTCTTGACTAAAAACCCTTCTACAGGCTTAAATAAGAATATGAAGAAAATAAAGACAGCGCTTATGCTTATACCTCTAATATCTGTATTATCATGTTCGGGCAAGCCCGCAACAAAACCCGCAGAAATATTTGACGGCCAGAAGTCCTTCGCAAAGGCAAATGAACTGATGGACAAGCAGGAGTACGAAGAGGCAAGGACAGCGCTCCTTGAGATTAAAAACAGGGACCTGACAAAAAAGTATGCTCCGATGGCGCAGCTCAGAATTGCTGATTCGTATTCAAAAGAAGCGGAGCCTGACCGCGCAGTTGATGAATACAGAAGATTTCTGGATATTTACCCTGAGCATAGATATGCACCCTATGCCCAGTTTCAGATCGCGATGATTTATTTTAATCAGATAGAGGGGCCTGACCGCGGATACGGAGGAGCATCAAAGGCACTTGAAGAATTTGAAAGACTAAAGAAAATGTTTCCGAGAAATCCCTACAGAGACATCATAGAGATAAGAATTGAAAAGTGCAAAAATACGATAGCAGAGCACGAATTTCTGGTTGGTACATTTTATTACAAAAAAGATTCCTACAGCGCTGCAATTAAAAGATTTCAGGGAGTACTCCAAAAATTTCCGGAGTTTAAAAAAGAGGCCGGTGTCCTTTATCATCTGGCAATGTCTCATAAAAAACTCGGGGAAAAAGACAAGGCAGAAGAATATTTTAAACTCCTCATAGAAAAGCACCCTAAAAATAGTCTTATCCCGCAGGCAAAGAAAGAACTGTTATCCATCAAACCGTGAAGCGTAAAGCGTTAAGCGTTAAGCGCAAATCAAATCCGGAACTCTCATCGTCTGCTACGCATCACGCATCACGCATCACGCCTGTTTACTATCCAGTATTGCTGAATCTTAAAGGCAAGAAAGTCATAGTTGCCGGCGGAGGCAAGGTAGCGGAAAGGAAGGCGCTGCCGTTGCTCAGGTCTGGAGCAGAGGTAACAGTAATAAGCCCTGAATGCACAGTGAGACTCAAGG
>DOHC01000058.1 GCA_003535475.1 Nitrospiraceae bacterium | reverse complement strand
CCAAAATCATTTTCTTGAAGTCTATGGTTGGAGGAAATAATGCAGTCTCTTGAAGCGATAAAAAGGAAAATGGGGAGCACCGAATCGCTGCGTTCGATAGTAAAGACCATGAAAATACTCGCCGCCGTCAGTATAAGACAGCATGAGAAGATGCTGCGTTCACTTGAGGAATTCAACAAGACCCTGGAAATGGGTCTGCAGGTAGTCCTGAAATCCTATGAAAAAAAAGAAAAGAAACAAATAAAAGCCGTAGATAACCTGAGGACGGCCGCAGTAGTGTTTGGTTCCGACATGGGCATGTGCGGACAGTTTAATGAAACAATTTCCGCTTTTGCGGCTGAGAATATGAAACGATACAAGAACAACATTACTGTCGTCATGGCTGTGGGAGAAAAAGTCATGGCAAGGCTTGACGATCACGGCTTTAAACCACAGGAGTTTCTGTCATTTCCGGCAACGCTTACAGCAGGCATAGATCCGATTTTACAGGAACTTATTTTTAAGATTGAAAAGTGGAGGGAGAATCTGGAAGTAGACAAGGTCATGCTTTACTACAATAAGCCGGCTGGAGAAATGCTTTCTTATTCGCCTTATGTGCATGAGCTGCTTCCGGTTTCCGAAGGATATCTTGATTCACTGAGAGAGAAAAAATGGGTGTCTGTAACCATGCCTGTATTCAAAATGGACAGGGATGATCTATTTGACTCCTTGATCAGAAATCACTTGTATGTCTCGTTGTACAGGTCTTTTGTAGCGTCGCTGACAAGTGAAAACGCGGCTAGGATGGCATCCATGGAAGCGGCTGAAAGACACATAAATGACAGGCTTGATGAATTAAAGAGAATATATAATGAGGAGAGGCAGGACCAGATTACATCCGAGCTTTTGGATATTATCGCCGGATTTGAGACATTGACACTACCTAGATTTAGGGAAAAAGATGCAAGGCACTGGCGGGGCTTTTGAAAGGCGTTTACAAAAAAGGGCTTACAAGCATTNNCCGGTGAATAACGGTTTTGCAGACCTGAAGCCATGCGCTTCAACTAATAGATAATACTGGAAAAAAATAAATTGATAACCTCGGCTGGTGGGACTTGATTCTCAATTTTTTCACTTATCGCAAACTTTAACTAAAAATAACAAAGACGTTATTTTTTGAGAGAAATTCATTAAAACCCTTGACTAATGCATACGATATATGCACATTAAGTCTATGATGACGGGAACGTTAAAGAGTGCGTTGCCGCAGAAAAGCTTGATTCAAGGGTTTATCATTATCAGCAGGGCCGAATAATTATTCGGCCCTTTTCAAAGGAGAAAGCTCTGTGAAACTTGAAGAGATAAAACAAGAAATAGGCAAGTTACCTCTCTCTCAGAAATTGCTATTGGTTGAAGACGTATGGGACTCCATCGCTGAAGGCAATCGGGAACTTCCTCTGCCTGAGTGGCAAAAACGCGAGCTTGATAAAAGATATATGGAGTATAAGGCAGGAGGCCGGAATCTTCATGATTGGCGTTCAGTTCATGAAGAACTGAGGAACCAATACAAATGAAGCTTCGTTATACCGATAGGGCAAAAGATGATGTTGATTTGGCCTTTGCCTGGTATGAAAGACAACGAAGGGGTCTTGGTTTTGAGTTTTTGGACTGTGTAGAAGCTGCCTTGCAAAACATTATTGAATATCCTGAGATGTACCAGATTCGATATTCGTTCTTTCGCGGCTGTCCGATAAGAAGATTTCCTTTCTCCATCTTTTATACGATAGAAGGGAATGAAATCATTGTGCATTCTGTATTTGATAACAGACAAGATCCCAAGAGACTGCCTTAACAAGACAACGAGAAGGACACTATCGGGAAGCGTTAAACTTGATTACCTCGTAATAGCCGGCAATATTCCATCTACGATACAAAGCCTTCTGATTTCTGCCCGCCGCGCAACGTCAAAAGAAAGGAAAAGCTATGAAAAAGGAATATGATCTTACAAACGCCAAAAGGGGTGCGGTTGTTACGCAGAAAGGAAAAACACGCATTACAATTTACATTGACAATGATATCCTGGAAGAATTTCGTATTCGTGCGGATTCTGAAGGGTATGGTTATCAGACCATGATCAATGATGTCCTGAGGCAATACATTGGCGAAGGCGAAAAAATGCTCAATGAAAAAATATTGCGCCAGGTCGTTCGCGAAGAATTGGAGCGGGTTAGCCATTAGACAAAAGCTTACACAGCTTCTGCTTTGATATTATCCAGGCTCCTTACTGCATTCAATTTGTGATCCGGGGTGGGGCGCTGATATCTCATGCCACCCTCGTATAAGCCAGGGGGGCATCTCACCATATAAACATCTAGCAACGGGAAGTTTAAAAGGTGAGAACGTCCCCTCTGCTTATGGGTGTCTGTAACCATGCCTGTATTCAAAATGGACAGGGATGATCTCTTTGACTCCTTGATCAGAAATCACCTTTACGTTTCGCTGTACAGGTCTTTTGTAGCGTCGCTGACAAGTGAAAACGCGGCAAGGATGGCATCCATGGAAGCGGCTGAAAAACACATAAATGACAGGCTTGATGAATTAAAGAGAATATATAATGAGGAGAGGCAGGACCAGATAACGTCTGAGCTTTTGGATATAATCGCCGGATTTGAAACGTTGACGCAGCAATAGTTTTATAGACTTAAATAAGAACCTGGCCCTGGCGTTCCTAGCGGCTTTGCAGTGAAAATGGCGATTTTGGCAAGACCTGAAGCCCTGCTTTTAGAACAGTATCATTCCAGAGCTTTATTTTAGTTGAGCTGGCCTTATCCGGCATCAAGAGGGCCTGTTTTGGATC
>DOHC01000174.1 GCA_003535475.1 Nitrospiraceae bacterium | reverse complement strand
AGGCTAATCTCAAGGCTATAGATAAATGGAATGGGATACTCCCCCAGGTTACAGGCGGTGGAGCAGTGCCATTTATTGGTGTGGGAGATATACATAAAAAATAAACTAATAATAAGAAGAAAGTAGAGATTCCCATTGTTTAGATATGTCTTGCTGGTTATCATTGCAGGCATTGCAGGCGGCATTATAGCTGCAAGAAAAGGGCGCAGTCCGATATTGTGGTTTATACTATGCGCCCTTTTCCCTTTGCTTATTATTGTTATTGCCTTGCTTCCACCTATGGCATCTAAAGGGTATACCAAAAAGTGCCCTTACTGTGCAGAGATCATTAAAGAAGATGCAATAGTTTGCAAGCATTGCGGCAAGGAGCTACCCATAGAGATGATCAGGGTGTCCTCATATAAGGATTAAACCATGACATGCTCTACTATACTACTATACCCCTACGCCGTCAATATCCCCAATATCTCCCTATACCTCGCCGCTGTCTTTTCAACAATTTCATCAGGAAGTTTGGGGCCGGGATATGTCTGGTTCCAGTCAAGGGTTAAAAGATAGTCGCGGACAATCTGCTTGTCAAAGCTGTCCTGACTTTTTCCTGGCTTATAGTCTTTCATTGACCAAAAGCGCGATGAATCGGGCGTAAGAATCTCATCTATCAGAATCAACTTCCCTTCCTGCATCTTGCATCCTGCATCTTGATATATGCCAAACTCCATCTTTGTATCTGCAATGATTATCCCTCTTTTCTCTGCCATCTCTCTCGCTTTTTTATAAACTCTGATGCTTGTATCCCTGAGCTTGTTTGCAGTATCATCACCGACAATCTTTCTCATCTCATCAAAACTTACGTTTATATCATGCCCCTCTTCTGCCTTAGTGCTCGGCGTAAATATGGGCTCATCAATTCTTGAAGATTCTACAAGACCTTCAGGGAGCCTGATGCCGCATACTGTGCCTGATTTTTTATATTCCTTCCATCCTGAGCCTGAAAGATACCCCCTCACAATGCATTCAACAGGCATGGGTTTTGCCTTCTTAACAAGCATGCTCCTGCCTTCAATGATGTCTTTGTATTTATGCAAAACCTCTGGATAGTCTTTAACGTCAGTCGCAACAATATGATTTTCAATAATGTCCTTCATCTGATTGAACCAGTATATTGATATCTGTGTAAGAATCCTGCCCTTATCCGGAATTCCATTCGGAAGAACAACATCAAATGCAGAGACCCTGTCGGTAGCTATTATCAGAAGATAGTCATCTATCTCATAGACATCTCGCACCTTTCCTCTTCTCAGAAATTTAACATCGGATAAATTGGTTTCCATTACTATATTCGACATCTTCGCCTCCTGATTAATTTTTCTATTTCCACTGCAAAGAATACCACAGATGATATAGCAAGTGTAAACAATAATTCATTTAAGGTTAATGGCTCTGTCTTAAAAATAGGGTTCAGGAATGATATATAGATCGTTGCCATCTGCAGGGCAAAAGTCAAAGCAAAGGCACCCAGAAGGGGCTTGTTCGAAAACAACCCCTGACTGAAGAGAGACTCTGTTTCCGACCTTATGGCAAGCACATGTCCCATCTGGCTTAAACACAATACAGTAAATACCATTGTCTGCCAGTGGGCATTCCCTGTCTTGATAGACCATGCCTGCGTAAAGAGGGAAGCAGCGCCCATCAGGAGTCCTACCCATATGATATGCGTACCGAGGCTATGGGCAAAAATGCTCTCCCTCGGATGTCTCGGCGGTCTTTGCATTATACCTTTTTCAGCAGGTTCTGCCGCAAGGGCAAGTCCCGGCAGCCCGTCCGTAACGAGGTTGATCCAGAGTATATGAATAGGCAGCAGAGGTATCGGCAAGCCAAGAAAAGGGGCAAGGAATATCGTCCATATCTCGCCTGAGTTGCTCGTCATGGTGTATTTAATAAACTTACGGATGTTATCAAATATCCGCCTGCCTTCTTTTACAGCCTTCACAATGGTCGCAAAATTGTCGTCAAGGAGTATCATGTGGGATGCCTCTTTTGAGACATCCGTTCCTGTTATACCCATTGCAACGCCGATATCCGCCCTCTTTAATGCAGGCGCATCGTTAACCCCGTCGCCTGTCATGGCGACAAACTGACCTTTGTCCTGCAATGCCTTCACTATCTTCAGTTTCTGTTCAGGAGCAACTCTTGCATAAACCCTTATATGCTCAACCCTCTCTTCGAATTCTTCTAAAGATAATCTCTCCAGTTCCCTTCCAGTAATTATCGTCTTGGCGTCATCACTGATAATGCCGAGTCTTTTAGCTATTGCCCTTGCTGTAATGGGGTGATCGCCGGTAATCATAACGGGTTTTATCCCTGCAGTTTGGCACATTGCCACTGCCTCCCTTGCCTCCTCCCTCGGAGGATCCATCATTCCAACAAGACCTAAAACAGTAAGCCCTGTTTCAACATTTTCGTGCGACATGTCATCCGGCAGCGCATCCCACTCCCTTACGGCAATACAAAGAACTCTGAGGCCATCGGCAGCCATCCTCTCATTCACAATATGAATCTCATTTTTATCTATAGCCTTAATTCCCTCTGCGGTTAATATGTTGTCGGCCTTTTCTATTAAGGCTTCGATTGCGCCTTTGGTAAAGGAAAGATAAGGTGAATCGGTGAATGGGTGAATCGGTGAATGGATACATTGGTGGAATGTTGTCATGCACTTCCTGTCGGAGTCAAAAGGGATTTCAGCAACCCTCGGCATCTGATTTTCCATCTCATTCTTATCAAAACCTTTGTCTTTTGCAATATTGAAAAGGGCAATCTCTGTAGGGTCGCCTATTACATTACCTGAAGCATCAGCCTGTGCGTCATTGCTTAAAGCAATTGCAGTGAAAAAAGTTGAGAGTTGAGAGTTAAGAGTTAAGAGTTGTTCTATTCTCCCACTTTTAACTTTTAACTCTTCACTTTTAACTATTTCTCCACCTATAAACATCTCTTCCACACTCATCCTGTTCTGTGTAAGGGTTCCTGTCTTGTCAGAGCATATATAGGTGACTGAGCCCAGAGTCTCAACAGCGGGCAGCTTTCTTATCAGGGCATTCTGCTTAACCATCTTCTTTGCGCCGAGGGCAAGGGAAATGGTTATCACAGCCGGAAGTGCTTCAGGAATCGCTGCTACGGCAAGGGATATGGCGGTCAGAAGCATCAGCAAGGGCTGTTCGCCTCTTAATATCCCGATACCAAAAACAATTGCGCATATTGCAAGCACAGCAATGGCAAGCTTCTTCCCAAATGCAGCGAGCCTTTTTTGAAGGGGTGTTTTTACCTCTTCTTCCTCCTGAAGCATGGTTGCAATCTTTCCAATCTCGGTGTCCATTCCGGTAGCCGCTGCAATACCGGTGCCTCTGCCGTAAGACACGGTAGTGCCTTTGTATGCCATATTTTTTCTGTCACCGAGCGGCAGCATCTCGTCATGCAATGCCTTTATATGTTTTTCTGCTGGGATAGATTCGCCGGTAAGGGCTGCCTCTTCAACTTTCAACTGTGCGGTTTCTATCAGCCTCATATCAGCAGGAACTACCTTCCCTGCCTCAAGCAATACAATATCGCCCGGAACAATTTCTACTGCGGGGATATTTGCAGGCTTTCCATCTCTTATTACAGTGGCAATCTGCGCCGCCATTTTTTTCAATGCTGCCATCGCCTTTTCTGCCCTGTATTCCTGAACAAAGCCGATCACTGCATTAAGCAGTACTATTATTATTATCGCAATCGTGTCTACAGCGTCTCCAACAATCCCTGATATGATTGCAGCAGCAATAAGGACAAGGATCATGAAGTCCTTGAACTGGTCAAGGAACATCATAAAAAGAGTTCTCTTTTCTTTTTCCTTTAATTCATTCGGGCCATATTCGAGCAGCCGCTTCTGCGCCTCTTCTGAAGAAAGCCCTTTTGGAGACGACTGCAGGTCGTCTAATATATCTTTAGTCTCTTTCTGATGCCAGCGCATATATGCCCCCTTAGAATTAATCGAACAGTTCCTGAAGGAACCCTTCCTTTTTATGATTTATGTGACGACTGATCCTCTGTCTGAATCATGTTTTTTTGTCGGGGGCTTCAACCCTCTCGCAGACATTCGCCAACTGAGGCTCTTTGCCTCCTATCTTGTACATGAAATATATGGAAAGCCCGAGCAGGGCAGTGCCGGCCGCGACAACGACAGGGCTGCGGAAATGTCCCGGCAATGTTTCATGAAGCCCCCATATCCCAAAACCTATGAAGATTAAGGTTGCGGCCCACTTTATCGTTCTTTCAGGTATTCTCTTACCCATTACTATGCCGAATATTATCCCAATGGCATTGGAAATGAGCATACCAATCGTTGTCCCAATCCAGACAGGAATGATGGTGTTGTATTCCACTGCAAGGGCTATCGTTGCCAATTGGGTCTTGTCGCCCGTCTCAGCTATAAAAAAAGCTATTGTTACTGTCCAGAAAGGACTGAACTTATATTTTTTGTCCTCATCTTGCAGCTTGTCTCCACATATAGTCCACAAGCCGAAAATGATGAAAGATGCGGAAGCCGCTATCTTTACATATTCCATAGGCACAATTGCGTTCAGGTAATTACCAAGTGCAGCAGCCATTAAATGGTTTGCCGCAGTTGCGGCAAATACGCCCCACATGACTGTCTGCCAGCGATACCGACAGGCAAAGGCCATTGCAAGAAGCTGGGTCTTGTCACCCATTTCTGCTAAAACAACAAAGATAAGCGACGCTAAAAAAGCTGTCATATTATGAACCCAAAAATAGTCAATATCCACCCAACGGCCATTTTACTTTTTAAATACGCTGAACAGTTTGTCCAGGCTGCCTTTTTCAAGTTTCGATACTGCTTCAAGCTCCCCTGCATCAAGCCATATCCCTTCACATTCGGAACATTCATCAATCTTGATGCCCTTGTAATCAATCTCTATCATCTCCATGCCGCATTTCGGACATCTCATGTAATGAAGTTCTTTCAACTCATTCTTTTCCTCTGCTTTAAGTCTCTTATGCTTTTCCTCCTCGATCTTCTTCAATCTCTCATACTCCATCCTTGCGATATACTCTGCTTCCCTTTCACTTGGTTTCATTGTTAACTCCTCCTTTTCTAAGATTCTGAATTTTATATTTTACCCTTTTCAGCAACCTGCGTGCCCATGCAAATTCTATAGCAAGTATCCCAAGCCCAACAGGAATAACTATAAAAGCAGGGACTGGCAGCACAATCATGGCAAGTCCGATTAACAGCACTGTAAAACCGACTACCGCTACTATCAGCCTTTTTGTATGATTAATGCCTTTAAGAAGAAAAGAATTCATAATTGCTTTATTCACCCTAAAAACCTTCTTACATGGGCCGCTTCAATAAGCATGTTCTGGAGATTTGAACCGTCTTTCTCCTTTACTGCCGTAATAATCCTTGATGTAACAGCCTTGTGTTCATGATTTATCTGAAAATCGCCCCAATCGAGCTTCAAATTTTTTCTCACTTCATCGGGCAGTATCGTCAGAACATCCTCATTAAAATATGACATTGCGGTTTTTATATCACTCGTAAAATTAATGTGCATATCCTTCAGGCACGCGATATCATCCTGAGTAAGAATATTCAATCCAAGGATCTCAGGAGGAAGACCGATTGAATAACAGGCAGCGCAAAAGCTGATTACACGGGGAAGCCTGGTTTTTCCGATACTTCTTGCATAGCCGAACAGACCTACATGCAGCTTACGCATTCTTCTTCTTGGGACAAAGCCGGCCATATGATTGATGACCGGCGCAAGATATTCAATAAGCCTCCTATATTCATTCGATACCTTCCCGATGATCTCTATGCACTTTCCCTCATCCACGTCATATCCTCTGCTCATCCCTGTCGCCTTAAGCTTATTAATTGCAGATAAGGCAGAGGAAACAGGGTAATCATATTTAAATGCAGATTGAATAGTGAATGTCTGAACATCAGGATATTCTTCCAATACCATATCAACCGTTTCAGGGGTAAGATGTCCTCTGAAAGGCGGAGTGCCTGCGCCGAGTATCGGGTATATCTTTACTCCAGTCTCTTCCGAGAGTTTTCTCAGACGTTGAAGGGCTATCTTGTTGCACAGAATAGCGCTGACCATACCGTAATTCATGGCAGGATCCGACCTTGCGATAAATACCCTCTGATGAGTGATATTCTTGTTTTTCAGATATTCCTTCATAATGTTATGTGCCTCGAGCTGATGTTCCCTGTCTTCGAAAAGAGGTATGACATTAATGGCATCGGGCTTGAAATCCCCAACCCACTCGGATATGGTTATATCCCCCGGATAAAAGGGCTGATGCTCTTTACCTACTACAAAATCTTTATAGTAATAATAAACCCTGTTCAGGCTTTCATGCGACATTGTCATTGGGAGAATAACCTCAAAGATAGGAGGAATGTCTTTGCCATAAAAAAGCCTCGCTGCATCACATGAACGGGGAATGCTCTCAAGGCTCTCGATAAGGACTTTAGCCTCGTCTTTTTCAATATCCGGATTCGGAACCCTTAAAGTGAGAAAAACATCTTCGCCGAGTTTCGTTTGTCTGAAGAAGTGATCATATTTCGTGAGGAGTTTGCGAACGACAAAATCATCCACTTCTTTGCCTTCGCAGTCCCACATCTGCTCGTCACAGCCGAGATGTGAGAAGGCATAGTATGCCTCCTGAATTTCGTCGTCTCCTGACATGTCCTGGCTCTCTGCAAAGAAAGGCAGCAAGACATTGTCAGGATGCTGTGTTGACATTACCCTCGGTATCTTCATTTATCCCCTTTCATGCTCTGTTCGCTGATAAGCTCGAAAACATCTTCCGATGAGTTGTAGTAATATATTCTTCCAGTTCCTATATTGTAATACCAGCCATGCAGGTGAAGCACACCTGCGTTTAATGCCTCCTGAACAAACGGATATGTTTGAATATTATGCAGTTGACACAAAACGTTTTCCTCTTCGGTAATCCGCTGGCGAGCTTCAGACTGTATCATGGAATAATACTTCAAGACTATATCCTTTACAGGTGCAGCCAACTTCAGCCAGTCTTTTAAATGGGGCATATTTGTCAATTCTCTTTCATCCTTATAAAGCGCCTCCATGGCGCCGCAATTTGAGTGACCGCAGACTATAATATCCGTTACCTTCAACATCAGCACCGCGAACTCAATTGCTGCCGCAACGCTGTTTTTGTCCTTTATGGCGTCATAAGGCGGAATAATATTCCCAACGTTTCTCACAATAAAAAGCTCGCCGGGACTGCTTTGAGTAACCAGATTGGGGTCTATGCGTGAATCAGAGCATGTGATAAAAAGGACTTCCGGCGTCTGCTTTTTCGAAAGCCTCTTAAAAAAGACTTTTTCTTTTTTAAAATATGACCCTTGAAATTTGTGAATGCCTTTATAAAGCTTTTTCATCTATAAACCTAATCTCATAGACTCAAGCCTTGCTACCCTTTCTTCCATCGGCGGATGAGTGCTGAAAAGTTTTAAAAGACCTCCACCGGAAAGAGGATTGACTATAAACATGTGCGATGTTGCCGGGTTTGCATTCATAGGAATCTTCTGTGATGCCAGGTGCAGCTTTTTGAGGGCATTGGCAAGGTACATAGAATTGCCTGCAATCGTTGCCCCTCCCGCGTCTGCTCCGTATTCCCTTTAGCGGGATATTGCCATCTACACTATCATCGCTGCAATGGGGCCGACTATCATCATCACAAGCGCTGCGATTGGATTGCCTCCCCTGTTGTCGTCGCTGCTTCTCCCGCCGAATATCATCGTCCACTGTGCCATCTGCGCAAGATAGCTTATGGCTCCTGCGATTGTGGCAGCTACAGTACCTACAAGAATATCCCTGTGTTTGATATGAGCGAGTTCATGGCCTATTACGCCTTCAAGTTCTTCCCTTGAAAGAATCCGCACAATGCCTGTGGTAACTGCAACTGCACCGTGCTGCGGATTTCTTCCGGTTGCAAAGGCATTGGGCTGGTCCTGTTCCATTACATAAACCTTCGGCATCGGAAGTTCAGCCCTTTGAGAGAGTCTCCTGACCATACTATAAAGCTCCGGGGCTTCTGCCTCGGTTACCTGTTTTGCGCCGTACATCTTGAGAACGATCTTATCGCTGAACCAGTAAGTGATAAAGTTTATG
>DOHC01000156.1:6363-6999 GCA_003535475.1 Nitrospiraceae bacterium | reverse complement strand
CGTCAAGATACGGCGCAATAGCCCTTACGCTCTCAGGCGTCATGAACCCGTTGCTGACAAATACATTCTTTATGCTCTTTCCTTTTGCAAGTATTGCACAGTCATATGCAAATTCAAAAAATATTGTGGGCTCTGTATATGTATAAGCTATGCTCTTGCACCCGTATCTCTCTGCCATGTTCACAACATCTTCAGGCGTCATATCCTCTCCGGGTACCGGGACATCAGGCCTTTCCCTCGGGAACTGCGAGATCTCGTAGTTCTGGCAGTGCCGGCACCTCAGGTTACACCCGACTGTTGCTATGGAAAAAGATGTTGAGCCGGGATGAAAATGGAAAAGCGGTTTTTTCTCTATCGGGTCTACATGAGAAGCGACAACCTTGCCGTATACGAGACTGAAAAGAGCGCCGTCCATGTTCTGCCTGACAGCGCATATCCCCCGTTTTCCATCCGAGACAAGACACCTGTGGCTGCAGAGGAAACATCTTACTTTTTTATCGCCGAGTTTCTCATAAAACATTGCCTCTTTCATAATTGAATTATAGCATAGTATCAATTGACTTAAAAGATGCAGATGTGCAAAATAAAAACATTACACATGGAGGTAAAAGATGCCAATTTACGAATATAAATGCA
>DOHC01000156.1:0-6284 GCA_003535475.1 Nitrospiraceae bacterium | reverse complement strand
TCCCGTGTAAACGGGAATCCAGAAACCATATCCTCTGGATTCCGCATCAAGTGCGGAATGACAAACAAAAATGGAATTATGCCTATTTTAGGGTCAATGACAAGATAAAAGAGGTAAGTCCTGCGTGAAGATTAATTTTACAAAGATGCACGGTCTCGGCAATGACTTCATTCTCATTGACTGCATCAAGCAAAAGCTAAAAACTCGAGACTCAGAACTCAAAGGTCTAAGCAGAAAACTCTGCCACAGGCGGTTCGGCATAGGCGCTGACCAGATACTCCTGCTTTATCCGTCCAGAGCAGCTGATTTCAGGATGAGGATATTTAACGCTGACGGCAGCGAGGTGGAGATGTGCGGCAACGGCATAAGATGCCTCGCCAAACACATCTGGAGCAGGAGATTGTCCAGAAAAACCACTCTTAATATCGAAACTCAAGCAGGCATTATAAAGCCTCAGAGAAAAGGCAAGCTAGTCAGTGTTGATATGGGAGAACCTGTTTTTGAGCCTGAGAGAATACCCATAAAGATACAGGATACACGATACAGGATGCAGGATAATCGTGCATCATGCATCGTGTATCCTGCATCCAAGCCAATTATTGACTATCCCTTAAAAATTAAGGACAGGGAGTTCAAAATAACCTGTGTCTCCATGGGCAATCCCCATGCTGTAATAGTTGTTGACAACGTTATGGATTTCCCTGTAACTTATTACGGGCCTCTGCTTGAAATACACGAGATTTTCCCTAAAAGAACTAACGTGGAATTCATAGAAATATTGAATCCCTCAGAGATAAGAATGAGAGTATGGGAAAGAGGCTCGGGAGAGACAATGGCATGCGGCACAGGGGCATCTGCTGTTGCTGTTGCATCCAGCCTCAAAGGGCTTACAAAGAAGAATGTTACAGTACATCTCGCTGGAGGAGATTTAGTCATTGAGTGGGCAAAAGACAATCATGTTTATATGACAGGCCCTGCAGAAGAGGTATTCACAGGGCAGGTAGATATTGACTTCAAGGGGCAATTTGATGTTTGAGCAAAGACAATTTGAAAGGAAACCTTATAACGAAACTTTTTATTGCGCCGTGAGTGTTCTTGATATTATGGACACAAAGATATTGAACCTTGTGGCAAGAGGCGTTGATATCAGCGAGGGTGGAATAGGCATTAAGACAGATTATCCGCTTGAGCCCGGGCATGTGCTGAGACTACATAACAGCGGTTTACCCAAAAATGTTGGAGTTGTCAGATGGAGCAGAAATGACAAAGGTAATGGGATATACATGGCCGGCGTCAAGTTTGTATAAACATAGAGAGGAGGACTAATATGTTTAAGGGCTCGATAGTTGCAATAGTTACCCCTTTTAAAAAAGGAAAGATTGATGAAAAGGCTTTATGCAATTTAATAGAGTGGCATATAAAACAGGGGACAAATGCCATTGTTCCGTGCGGAACTACCGGAGAATCAGCAACCCTTGACTACGAAGAACACTACAGGGTAATAGAGATAACAGTCAAGACAGTGAATAAACGCATTCCTGTAATAGCAGGAACAGGGGCAAACGCAACAGATGAAACAATAATGATAACCAGGAAAGCGGAAAAGGCCGGAGCTGACGGAGCGCTCCTTGTTTCGCCTTACTATAATAAACCAACTCAGGAAGGCATCTATAGACATTATAAAGAGGTGGCAAAATCAACAGGCCTTCCGCTTGTTCTTTATAATGTGCCGGGAAGGACGGCATCAAATATCCTTCCGTCAACAGTTGCGCGGCTTGCAGATATTAAAAACATAGCTGCCATAAAAGAGGCAACAGGAGACATGAAACAGGTAAGCGAGGTTATAAGGCTGTGTGGAGACAGGATATCGGTCATTTCAGGCGACGATTTTACAACGCTCACACTCCTTGCGCTCGGCGGAAAAGGCGTAATCTCTGTTTCTGCTAATGTGGCTCCGAAGGATGTTTCCGACATGTGCGCTGCATGGGAAAAGGGAGATGTAGCAAAGGCGAGAAAACTGCATTACAAATTAGAGCCTCTGAATGCCTCCATGTTCATAGAGACAAACCCGATACCCGCTAAGACAGCGCTCGCAATGATGGGAAAGATAAAAGAGGAATTCCGGCTTCCGCTCTGCGAGATGTCAGATGAGAACAAAGACAAGCTGAAAAAGGCATTGAAGGATTACGGACTGATATAAATAGGCGGCTACTCTTCAAGTATAATCGCTTCAACAGGGCAGTTCTCTTCCGCTGCCTCGCAGCATCCTGCATAATCGCAGCCATCAGGGTCCACAATTTCTGATTTTCCAGTCACCTCATTAAGATGAAAAACCGCAGGGCATATCTCCTGACATGTCCCGCAGCCAATGCACCTATACTCATCTACCCTGACATTCATGAAGGTATTTTATCTTTTTGATTAGCGGCGAGGCAAGAATTTATTTATGACAGGTTATAAATCCGCCTCAGGAATAAATCCCAAGAGCAGCCTGATAACAATTGCTTCAAAGCTGAATAAGATGCTATATTAGATTCCATGAAAAAACTTACCCACATAGACGAAAAAGGCAGGCCTAAGATGGTTGATGTAGGCTCAAAGCCATTGACAGAAAGAATGGCTGTTGCGAAAGGCTCTGTCTGTATGAAAAAGGAAACCTTTAAATTTATAAAATCCGGCAGGGTCTCAAAAGGCGATGTCTTGAATGTCGCAAAACTTGCAGGGATTATGGCTGCAAAAAGGACATCTGAGATTATCCCTCTCTGCCATCCTCTGAACATCACATTAGTTGACATTGACTTCAAACTTGATAAGAAAAAAAGCAGAATAGAAATAGAATCACGCGTTAAGATAACAGGACAGACAGGCGTTGAGATGGAGGCACTTATTGCTGTATCTGCTGCCGCGCTCACAATCTATGACATGTGCAAAGCAGTGGATAAGGGAATGGTCATCTCTGATATTATGCTTATGGAAAAACGCGGCGGCAAAAGCGGAGAATACAAGAGAAAACGAAAATAGTTTTTACCTAAAGGCAGGGCATAGTATTTGAGCGGCTTTTTTGCCTGCAATTCATACACTAAAGTATCAAGAAATAAAAGCAGGCAAAACCTCGGAGCGCAGCGAGAATGAGCGAGAGTACTATGCCCTGCCTTTAACAATTTTGGCTATACACACCTATTGACAAGAACTCAACAATTTCCTTAAAATCGGACTTGTTTTACCCTTTTGCCTGCTTCAGCCCTTTTTGCGCCTTTACATTTCCGGGGTCAAATTTCAATGCCTTTTCAAACTGCCCTGATGCCCTCTTGTGCAGGCCTGCCTTAAGGTAAAGGGAGCCGAGATTTGCATAATGCTCTCCGTTTAAAGGTTCAAGTTTTATTGACTTAAGCAAAGCCTCTTCCGCTTCCTTCATTTTATGAGGAACTTTTGAAAGCGACAGAGAGAGATAGCTCCAGTACTGCGCTTTTTCAGAATCTATCTCTGTGGCTTGCCTGAAAAGAGCAACAGCATCCTCAAATTTGCTCTTCTTTAATTCATCCACTCCCTTCTTGAACAGTGCCTCTCCTTTGTCTTTTTCGCCTCTGCGAATCTCCGCCACGCTTTCTTCTTCCTTTATACTTTCCTCCGGCGTTCCCTCCAAAGGCACTTCTCCCCAAGACATTTCTTTTATATGTATTTCTTCTTCGGGCATTTCTTCTTGCGCAGCCTCTGTCTGTATTTCTTCCGCCTGCATTTTTTCCTCAAGCATTTCACCTGCTTGTTTATTGAGAGAATTGTAATATTCTTTTCTCTTATGATCATCTTTTAATATCGTATACGCTGATGTAAGGGTATCAAAGACTGCCATAAGCTTATCCTTAAGCGTTGCGTCAGAGGTATTAAAGTATCTGTCGGGATGGAATTCCCGCGCAAGCCTGTAGTAATTCTTTTTAATTGTATCCGCATCCGCATCTTCGCCAACCTCAAGGAGTTCGTTCAGCCTGAGCCTGTCAAGATTTGAATATATCTCCTCCACTTTTTTTATCAACGTATCCTCTTCCTCGGCAAAGGGCTGGAGCAGATCATCCAATGATACAGTTTCGCCTGCTTCCTCTTTCACTTCCTCCTTCTCAGCTGTTTTTTCTTCAAGGATTCCGATAGACCAGAGCACATAGATAGTCTTCATCGCTTCAAATGAATTCATCCACGAACTGTCAATAACCTCTTTGATTGTTTTTTTGCCGTCTATGATAGAGAGAAGTTTTTTGTCATAGGGGCTCAGCTCCACATCCTGAAACAGGTTTAAAGGGTCTTTTGAAATGATTAACGCAACCCCTGTATCAGGCATCTCTCTCCTTATCCTTGTCCAGTTATCTATCCTTTTTACCCCTTCATGGATAAGATTGCCCATGCTCATCTTGAGTGTTATGACCTCATCTGTCGGCACATCGCCTTCCATAAATTCACATTCGCCGTCCTCAAGCTGAAAAAGGCTGTAGATTATTTCTTTTACCTGATATTTAACTCCCCAGAAAAGGTCTTTAGGCGTCAGATAGCCAAGCTCTACAAGTATTGCGCCAAGCCTTTTTTGTGTCCTTTTTAATATCTCTACGGATTTATCGTACTGCTCAACCGTAATCTTCCCTGCCTTAAGCAGCATTTCTCCGAGCCTGTCGTCCTCATATGATGATGCGGCAAATATTGCATCGCCCTTTACCAGATATGCCCTCTTTGTAAAATTAGGCGTACTGACTGCAAGAGTGGCTGTTGCCCGCTTCCTGTGAAGGTCGGTAAGTATTTTGGGAAAACTGTATTCTCTTAGACTGCCTTTAAGTGATATTGCCATATATTAATTGTTTTCAGTGGTATCTTTTTACCTCAAATCTGAAGATTTTTACTTCTTCATTATCAGCTATGCCTGCCTTCATCTTTGAGATGTGCAGCTGTTCTTCAACAGTATCAACACCTTCAAGGTCAGGCAGAAGCAATCCTTTCCTTTGCCCTTTTGAGACTATTACACCGTACTTTTGGGGGTCCAGTTCTTTAAGGTTTTTCACTTCTTCAGGCGGAGTCAGGACATCAACGGAATAAGAAAGCTCGCTCAGTTCATCTTTTTGAATGCAGTGGAATCTCGGGTCCTGTGTTGCGGCACATATTGCGTTTCTTATAATCTCCTCTGCAACATTCTCGCATGAAGGGATAAATGTTCCAATACAGCCCCTTAGTTCTCCGTGTTTTTTTATAGAGACAAATGCTCCTGCCTTTTGTCTCATCTCAGGCGTAAGTTCGGAAGGAGGCTCTATAACACGGCATTCACGGATATAAGTCTCTACTGTCTGCCTTGCAAGCTTGACCAATGGATGCATATTATTTCTCTCTTGTTATCGCATACGCAGCAAGACTCTGCATGGCGTCCCTGTCAGAAGAGTGAGGGAATATGGAAAGCTCATTCTTTGCCTCATCAACAAGAGCCTGCGCCCTTTTGAGCGATTCTTCCAGAACGCTGTATTGTCTGAAAAGAACAAGAATCCGCCTGAGTCCTTCTTCGGATGGATTTTCTATTATCCGCTTTATTTCCTCTTTTTCATCAGCCGATGCATTCTTAAAAAGGTAGATAAGAGGCAATGTTATCTTCCCCTCGCCTATGTCCTTGCCGAGTTTCTTGCCGAGCTCGCTCTCTTCAGCCATATAATCAAGGATATCATCCGCCATCTGAAAAGCCGTGCCTGCCTTGAGCCCGAACATTGCAAGGGCATCCTCTTCAGCAAAAGGGCTCATGCTCAGTATTCCGCCAATTCTGCATGCCGCTGATATTAGCAGTCCTGTCTTGGCATATATTATTTTTATATATTCATCCTCCGTAATATTGATATCTCCAGTCTTCTGAAGCTGCAGTATCTCTCCCTCTGTCATGCTGGTTGTTGCATTTGAAAGGGCTTCCATTATCCTCTGATTTTTGAAAGACACCGCTTTCTTAAGGGCATTTGAATACAGAAAATCTCCAACAAGAATCACGATCTGGTTCCCCCATACTGAATGGGCTGCCGGCCTGCCCCTCCGTATCTTTGCAGCGTCAACAACATCATCATGAAGGAGCGATGCCATATGTATAAGCTCTATGACGCCTGCAAGCGCTATATGTTCGTCTCCTTTATAGCCTGCAAGCCTTGCGCTTGAAAGCAGGAAAAGCGGCCTTAATCTCTTTCCTCCGCTCTCAAGGAGGTACTTGCCTATCATCGGTATAAGAGGAGCTTCGCTCTGAAACAGTCCTTCGAGTTTAGCCTCAACGAGACTTAATTCCC